>CALDTD010000215.1 GCA_937924345.1 uncultured Flavobacteriales bacterium
CAATTAGTATTGCTCTTTTAGGAATAGGTAATTTTTTATTAAAAAAATCTAAATATAGAGCGCTAGAAACGACAAATTTCAAAAGTAAAATAACGCTCCATCAAATGGGAGTTTTAGCTTTTTTTTCGTGTATAGAATTTACAATAATGATAAATATGATGCTAATTTTGAGTACTAATAACAGTGTTTATTTATACACGACTTTACTAGTTATTGGCTATTTAATTTTAATGAGACCTAATAAAGAAAAAATAAAATCTGCTCTAAAATTGTTTTAGCCAAATATGCGCTACTTTGTTCAAATAGCTTACAACGGTAAAGATTTTCATGGGTGGCAAGTTCAACCCAATGCAAATACTGTACAGGCTGAAATAAACAAGGCATTAACTACATATTTTAATTCTGGAGCAATACATTGTATTGGATGTGGAAGAACAGATACTGGCGTGCATGCTTCAGATTTTTATTTACATTTTGATTTAGATAAACAGATTGATTTAAAAGAATCAACTTATAGATTAAATAGAATATTACCGAGATCAATTGCTGTAAAACGTATCATTGAAGTTGAAAACAATGCTCATACTCGTTTTGATGCAACTTCGAGAACGTATCAATATTTTATTCATACCAAGAAAGATCCATTTGCAAATGAAGGATCTTTGTATTTTGGCTATCCGTTAAACTTAGAAAAAATGAATGAAGCATGTAAGCTTTTATTCAATTATTCTGACTTTACCTCATTTAGCAAATTACATACAGATGCTAAAACAAATATTTGTCAATTAATGCATGCAAAATGGAGAAAAGAAGGAGATAAACTTATTTTCACTATTCAAGCTGATCGCTTTTTACGCAATATGGTTAGAGCAATAGTTGGTACATTATTAGACATTGGTCAAGAGAAAATTCCTGTTCAAGAAATTAGTAAAATAATTGAAGATAAAGACCGTGGAAGAGCTGGGAAATCTGTAGATGGAAAAGGACTTTATTTATCTAAAGTTGAATACGACTATATTGACTAAACAAACCTTTTTTTGAGTTTCAAAATTGGCTTTTCATAGCACTCGAAAGATAAAACTGCTATTAATAAAACCAACATTATGTTTATCGGGTATTGTTGAACAGCTAACTCTCCTCCTGGCCCTGTTCGCAGAAAAAAACCTTGATAAACATAAATACCATAAGATATTTGCCCTAAATATCTAAACAAGCGATTATCTATCACCCTTGTAGTTCGAGATTCTTGATTATAAAACAGCCATATTAATCCTATTGAAACTCCAAGCGCTTGAAGTATAGAGATAAGTGGCAAAAGTAAATTTGGTAAAAACAATGGACTAATAAAAAGGGTTATCCCAATAAAAAGAAAATAATATTTTTTCGAAAAAAAAGCATCGACACTCACCGCTTTAAAACTATTGATTAAACCAGCCAAACTTCCAATTAAAATTGGAGCAACCGCTGGAAAGAACCATCTTTTAACGTGATATTTTTCTGAAAAACTAAATGAACTATACGTACATAAAATAAATCCACAACAAATAGTCAGAAATACTATTGCTACAATTAAGAACTTAAATTGCTTCAAAAAAACAATTAAAAAAGGCCAGGTTAAATAAAACTGCTCTTCCACAGCTAACGACCAAGTATGCCCCAATTCTACAGTATAATAATCGTGGTGTACAAAATTGTAAACATAAGCAAAGGAACATAAAAACCCTATCCAATTTTCTTGTATAGAGCCTTGTAGCATAAATATTGCTATTACTCCATAAAAAAGAATTAAAGGAGGAAGCAGACGAATAAAACGTCTTACAAAGAAATTTTTAAAGTTAATTTTCCCTTTTACTCTAAATTCATTAATTAAAAGAGAAGTGATTAAAAATCCGCTCAACGTAAAGAAGACTTGAACTCCTGTTTCTCCAGAAACTAAATGCCAAAAACGTGTTTCGAACAAAGGTAAACCAAAAGGTAAAAGATGCGATACTACAACTAAGACAATAGAAAAAGCACGTAACGAATCAAAGCCTTTGATGTACTGCATAACATCGTTTTCAAACTAGAACCTCTTCCCTATTTCTATTCGTAATTTTCTAGTATAATCTTCTTCTAACCATTGAACATAACTAGGTGTACTTTTACAAATACAATACGTAAAACGTCTAATTCTATCCTTTATATCTTCATCTAATTTTTCAGCCAATTTTCTTGCATCAAAAGCATCTTCAGCGTTTTCGCAGCACATAGTTGCATGATTATCTATAGATTCCTCTATCACAATCTTTGGACGTTTATGCTGCGCTAAAACTTGTTTATATCTTGCTTTTATGTCAAAATCCAATATTTTTGAATTTGGAAACAAATCTCTAACAGACTGCGGCATACTGTATACAAAATTACGCTCTATCTCTTCATCCGATTGTATAGTTTCTAAATACAAATCTGGAACTCTAAAAATATATTGCCAATCAATTTTTTCGAACCATAATCCAAATCGTGCTGCATTATTCCCTAAATCTATAACAGAAAATGTTTTCTTATTGGGCAAAATACGAGATCCCCTCCCTATCATTTGATAGTAAAGAGCTAATGATTTTGTAGCTCTATTTAGAACAATAGTATCTACTGTTGGCTCATCAAAACCAGTAGTTAAAATACTAACCGAAGTTAATATTGCATCAGGAGTTTCCTTAAACCAAGTCAAAATTTCCTCTCTCTCAGCCTTACTATTTTTATTATCTAAATGTCTAATATTATACCCTGCTTCAGAAAAAGTTTCTAAAACTTGCTTAGAAGTATTAATTCCGTTGTTAAAAATCAAAGTCTTCGTACCTTTTGCCTTCTCTTCGTATGCAAAAAGTAATTTTTCTTGCATTGGGTAGTCAGTGTAAAGCATCTCAGACGATTTAACCGTATAATCTCCGTTAATTCCAATTTTTAATGAAGTTAAACCAACATCATAACTGTAGGTAATAGCTTTAGATAAGTACCCTTCTTTAATTAATGCTGCAATATCATGACCAGTAATTAACTCGTCATAATTATTCTTCATTGGAAGTTTTACATTAGAACTTAAAGGCGTAGCGGTAACTCCTAAAATAAAACGATCTTCAAAATACTTAAATAGTTTATTAAAAGAATTGTAATGCGCTTCATCAATTATAACTAAACCTATATTCTCAAGCTCAAATTTCTCGTCTAACAAACGGTTGTTTAAAGTCTCTACCATTGCAACAAAGCAATTGTATTGATCTTGATTCGGCAATTCTTTTACCTTACTATCGATAACTTTGTTATTTACACCGAAATCGTGCAACATTCTATCTGTTTGCTTACACAACTCAACTCTATGTGTAAGAATTAAAACTTTTTTACCCGTTTTTTCGATATACTGTCTAGAAATCTCAGAAAAGATTACCGTTTTACCACCTCCAGTAGGCAGTTGATACAAAAGGTTATAATTATCTGGGTGCTCGTCTATCCGACTAAAAATTTCTTTTAAATCGTTTAATTGATAGTCGTATAACTTTTTACCGTCTTGTTTCGCTTCTTTTTCGAAGGTTTCCATCTCCATTTTCATCTTGAATTCTCGCAAAAATAGTCATAATCTCATGCTTTACGAAACCTTTTATCGGTTTTTAAATTATTGAATACTTTATTTTTCCCATACTGAAATCGATTTAGTATTTTCGTAACTGAAAAATTAGACAACAATATGAGCACAGAAAACGCAATTGAACAAGGAGATGTTTCCATAGTTATTAATGAAAATGGAATTGCAACTATAGAGTTTTATCAACCTTTAAGTAATTCTTTACCAGGTAAAGTCTTAGCGAAATTGGCCGATACAATTACAAAAGCGGGAAATAATGATGATATAAAAGTTATTCTTTTAAAATCTAGTGGTGAACGCGCATTTTGTGCAGGAGCTAGCTTTGATGAACTAATTGCTATCGATAATCTAGAAATTGGAAAAGTATTTTTCTCTGGTTTTGCTAATGTTATTAATGCTGCTCGAAAGTGTCCAAAATTAATTATTGGTCGTGTTCAAGGTAAAGCTGTAGGTGGCGGGGTTGGAATGGCTAGCGCAGTTGATTATTGTTTCGCAACAAAACATGCAGCAGTAAAACTTAGTGAACTGGCAGTAGGAATAGGACCTTTTGTAGTAGGGCCAGCTGTAGAACGAAAAGTTGGAACATCTGCAATGAGCCAATTAGCAATAAATGCTACAGAATGGTATAGTGCAGATTGGGCTAGAGAAAAAGGACTGTACACAGATATTTATGATAATGCAGAGGAAATGGACAAAGCTATTAATACCTTAAGTAATAAATTAGCAAACTCTAACCCAGAAGCAATGCGCTTGCTAAAGCAAGTATTTTGGGAAGGAACAGAAAATTGGGATGAATTACTAAGTGAAAGAGCAGCCATGAGTGGGAAATTAGTATTATCGGATTTTACAAAGAATGCAATTAATGCTTTTAAAAAGAAATAACATTTAATCAAATAATTTAAATCAACCCTTTTCTAATTATGATTATTGAAGACTTATATAAACTATTTACAAAATCAACAGGTGTTTGTACTGATACTAGAAATATAATTGATAATAGTCTGTTTTTTGCTCTAAAAGGCGAAAACTTTAATGGAAATAAATTTGCTCTAAAAGCAATTGAAGGCGGGGCTAATTATGCTATTATTGATGAAGAAGAGTTTAAGATTAGTGATCAATACATTCTAGTAGAAAATGTTTTAGAAACACTCCAACAACTTGCAAACTTCCATAGAAAGCAATTTAATATACCTGTTTTGGGTATTACAGGTAGTAATGGAAAAACAACAAGCAAAGAGCTGATAGGGGCAGTTATTCAGAAAAAATATAAACTATTAATGACGAAAGGAAACCTAAATAATCATATAGGCGTTCCGCTAACGTTACTTCAAATAACGGACGAACACCGCTTCGCTATTATTGAAATGGGAGCAAATAAGCTAAAAGACATTCAAGAACTTGCAGCTATCGCAGAACCAACTCATGGATTAATTACCAATATTGGTGCAGCTCATTTAGAAGGTTTTGGCTCTTTGCTTGGTGTAATAAATACTAAAAAAGAATTGTACGAAAATATTAGTGCTTCTAATGGTGTTTTGTTTTATAATAATGAAGATGAAACGCTAAAAAATGTACTACCTCGAAATACAGAAAATATTAGCTATGGAACAAAAGAAGGTTTTGTAACTGGCGAGTTAAAAGCATTAACACCCTATGTACAGTTTAGATGGAACTTTAAATCATCTTACTCCTCTCCTATTATCAACACTAAATTGGTAGGTAAATATAACTTTACAAACTTTACTGCTGCTGCTTGTATTTGGAAGTACTTTAAAGTAGATAACGATAAAATTTGTAAAGCTTTAGAAAATTATAAGCCAACTAATAACCGTTCTCAAGTTCAAGAAATTGATTCGAATACTTTTATTGTTGATTGTTATAATGCAAACCCTACAAGTATGTTAGCAGCTTTAGAAAGTTTTGTAGAAATTACACATGAAAATAAGATTGCAGTCCTTGGTGACATGTTAGAACTTGGAGATTATTCTAATGAAGAACATCAAAAAATTATAAACTACTTAACTCAACATAATATTAATACGTATTTGGTTGGAAATGAATTTATAAAAGCTAACTCAAACTTTAAGACTTATAAAAGTGTTGAAGAGCTAAAAAAGCAAGAGAATTTATCATTTAAAAATCATCTTATTCTATTAAAGGGTTCTAGAGGAATAAAACTAGAGAAAGTTCTTGAAAACTAGCATTTATAACAAAAATAATCATTCATAACTTCAAAAAATGACTATGAAAATATACTATTTAAGTACTTGTGATACTTGTAAAAGAATAATGAAAGAAATTGGTGTTGATGGA
>CALDTD010000216.1 GCA_937924345.1 uncultured Flavobacteriales bacterium
ATAGTACGTGTAATTTAATTATTATTGATAATGACAGTGTGGCTATCGTTATTCCAAATGTAATTACCCCTAACAATGATGGAAAAAATGATTTATTCAAAATAAGTGGAATTGAAGATAAGTATAGCTTATCAATCTTTAATCGTTGGGGTAGAAAAGTAAAAGAATTTGAAACTTACGACAATACATGGGATGGAACGAATAATGGTGGAAATGATTTAGCAGAAGGGACATACTTCTATGTCTTAAAAAACAAAGAAGATAATTCGATTACCTTTGAAGGCTTCCTTAACCTTTATCGATAAAAACCAACATGATACCCCAAGAATATAAAACTCTACACTTTTTAAAGCCATTGACTATTTTGTTAATGGCTTTTCTATTCGTTATAAATACCTATAGCGGACAAGAAAATCTACAGCAGCTAAAAAAACAATTAGAAAACGCATCTTTAGACACCAACTACATCTCTATAAACAGTAAAATTGGTGATGCTTTTTTTTACGCTGGTAAAAATGATAGCGCCACTTTTTATTGGGAAATCGCTAAAGAAAAAGTATTATGGATACAACAATTAGAATTAACCCCAATGCTTTCTTTTACATTAAATGATAAACTTTCTGTTTTATATAATGATTTAGCTTACTTAAAAATTGCAAATGGAAAGTTTAATAGTGCAATAGATTACTTTAATAAATGTGTGTTGCTAAAACGAAAAATTAACGATCTAGCTGGTGAGATTCAAACGTATACAAATATCGGTTATTTGTACATTAACAAAAATCAAATTGATAGCGCAATTTTCTATAATGAGATTGCTTATAAATTAGCAAAAGAAAACAACTTAGACGAAGAAACCGCAATCAGCGGAATGCAAATTGGTGTTTTAAAAACGAAAGCAGGATATATTTCAGAGGCTTTAAAAAACCTAGAAGAAACTGAGTCTTTATTTATAGCTGGAAATAATGAAAAAGGACTAGCCATTTGCTACAATAATATTGCTCAAGCTTATGAAGAAATTGACGAAAACAACACAGCTTTAGAATACTTTTTTAAAAGCTTAAAACTTAAAATAGAAACAAAAAATTTAAAAGGTGCTGCTAATACATATAATAACATTGGTGCATGTTATCAAAAAATGGAGGAACCAGGTTTAGCATTAATATATAGCAAAAAAGCGCTTTACCTTTTTAAAGAAATGGAGAATAAAGTTGGAGAAGCAACTACATTGAATAATTTAGGAATCATAAAACTGGAACAAAAACAGCAAGATTCTGCTCTCATTTACTTTAAACAATCTCTAGCAATTAGAGAAACAATAAAAGACATTGAAGGTATTGCAATATCACAATTAAATATTTCTAAAATATTAACCGAACAACAGCAATACAAACAGGCTATAAGAATTTTAAAAAACAGCTATAAAACTGCTTTAGAAATAAATAAACAGTCGTTAATAGCGGACTGTACTTATCAACTCTACTTAAACTACATAGGATTAAAAGATTATAAAAATGCTTTGTCTAACTTTGAGAAACATACTAAAGCAAGTGACATTTTATTTAGCGAAGAAAATTTAAAAAGAGCCGCTCAAATTCAGAATAAGAAAAAAATTAGGGAACAAAATTATCAAGACTCAATTAATATTGTTTTATTTCTAGAAAATAATGAAGTAAAGTGGAAAGAAGAAATAGAAGATCTTAATTTTATAATTGGAAAAACTACTATTTATTGGTTTTCGGTTGCGTTACTACTAGTTGTTCTTGGTTTAGTTTATTTTATAAGAAAACAACCTAACTAATCTTACTCCAATTTGGTCTTGCTTTATTTTTACTAATCAACTCTTGACGAATATAGTAATTGTGTTTATGCACTAAATTAGGGTCTGCATCTAACACACCTTTTGCTGCATCTTTTGCTTGTTGTAATATCTGTCCATCTTTAGCTAAATCAGCAATTTTTAGATCTAAAATTCCACTTTGCTGCGTTCCCATAATATCTCCAGGACCACGCATTTTTAAATCAACTTCTGCAATTTCGAAACCATCTGTTGTTCTTACCATAGTTTCAATTCTCTTCTTGGAATTTTCTGAAAGTTTATAACTACTCATCAACACACAATAAGATTGTTCTGCTCCTCGCCCTACTCTACCTCGCAACTGATGCAATGCAGATAAACCAAACTTTTCGGAGCTTTCAATAACCATTACAGAAGCATTCGGAACATTTACCCCTACTTCTATAACCGTTGTTGCCACCATAATCTGAGTTTTTCCCTTAGCAAACTGTTGCATTTCAAAATCTTTGTCAGCGGGTTTCATTCTACCATGCACAATACTTATATTATAATCTGGAAGAGGAAAACGTCTTTTAATACTTTCGTAACCATCCATCAAGTCTTTATAATCAAACTTTTCTGACTCTTCGATTAATGGGTAAACGATATAAACTTGGCGTCCTTTTTTAATTTCATCCTCTAAAAACTGAAATAAGAACAAACGCTTAGAATCAAAATAGTGAACAGTCTTAATGGACTTTCTACCTGGTGGTAATTCATCTATAACAGAAACATCTAAATCGCCATAAAAAGTCATGGCCAACGTTCTAGGAATAGGTGTTGCCGTCATCACCAAAATATGAGGCGGGTTTACATTTTTTCGGTATAATTTAGCTCGTTGTGCTACACCAAAACGATGTTGCTCATCGATTACAGCCAACCCTAAGTTTTTAAACTTAACCTTGTCTTCTAATAATGCATGAGTACCAATTAATATACTTAGTTTTCCATTTTCTAACCCTTCATGAACTTCTCTTCGCCGAGCTGTTTTTACAGAACCTGTTAACAACGCGATTTCTATTCCCATTCCTTCTAAAAACTTAGAAATCCCTTCGTAATGTTGATTTGCCAAAATCTCTGTCGGAGCCATTAAACAAGCCTGAAAACCATTGTCTAACGCAATTAAAATAGAAAGTAAAGCAACTAATGTTTTTCCGCTTCCTACATCACCTTGTAATAGTCGGTTCATGTGCAAACCTCTACCTAAATCTCTACGAATTTCTTTTACAACCCTTTTTTGAGCACCTGTTAATTCAAATGGCAAATGATGATTAAAAAATGTATTAAAGTAAGTTCCGATTTTATCAAAAATATAGCCTTGTGTACTATTTTGAACATGGACTTTTTGACGAATTAACCTAAGTTGTAAAAAAAACAACTCTTCAAACTTTAATCGATGTTGCGCTTTTTTGACTAATGCTATAGAAGTCGGGTAATGTATCTCTTTATATGCTTGCTCTCGGTCTATTAAATGGTATTCACTTTCTATTTCATTAGTAATAACTTCGCTAATTTTATTCCCAATTTGTAAAATTAAGGTTTTGGTTAACTTTTCAATCCCTTTCGAGTTTAAACCGCGTTGGGTTAAAAGTTCCGTTGAATGATAAACAGGTTGCAATTTTGCAGCAATTACTTTTGCATCTTCTTTTAATTCTAAATCTGGATGCACAATATTTATTTTAGAACCAAAAGACGAAATCTTTCCGAAAACAGTATATTCTTGACCAATTTGTAAACTTTTCTCTAACCACTTTATACCTTTAAACCAAACTAATTCTATAGAACCAGTCTCGTCTATAAACTTAGCGACTAGGCGCTCCTTTCTTCGTTCTCCGAATTTTTGAAATCCTGTAATTTTGCCTTTAAACTGAACATTAATATCAGTTAGTCCAGCCGCATCTTTTGTTTTATGAACAATAGATCGATCTACATATCTAAATGGGAAAAAATTCAATAAATCATTATACACAAATATCCTTAACTCTTTTTTGAGTAAATCTGCTCTTTTAGGACCAACTCCCTTTAAGAATTCTATCGGTGTATTTAAAAAACTATTGATATATAAAAAATTAAAAGTTAATACTTGGTTCGCTTTCTCTAAGACTTAGCTTAATGCTTCCGTCTTGATTGTTATACAATTCTACAATTTGATTTTTACCTTTTATAAACCAGCGTAAAGCATTATAGTTTAGCTGACTATCATAATTTTCTATATTAAACGGTAATCCAAAATCTGCAATTAACTTGCTTTCAAAATATTTAAAACTATTATAAATGTAATCTTCATAAATTCCAGAAATATTATAATCTAGTGCTTTAAGCAACTGACTATCAAAGTAAAAATTAAAAAATGATTCAGCATAGAGCTCATTTAGACTATTCCATTCTTTTTTAAAGTTATAATTGTAATCTTGCAAATCTGGGAAACCATATTTGTCTAAATTTTCTAAATCTAGCACACCTGCAATCAATTGGGGGTGATTGGCTTGTTTTAAAAAAACTTGTACTAATTCCTCAATATCATTTTTGATTTTAGGGCTTAACTTTACCTTATCCTCTTTTAAAATTTTAGAAGAAGAATAGTCAAAAATTAATTTAAAAAAGTCTTTATTATTTTTGTTTTCTATATCTATTAACCAACTATTTTTAATCTTAACAAGGGGTAAAATATGTTTATCCTTATGAAAATAACCGTTCTCAAATTGATACGTTACTAAAGCAGAATCTTTTTCTTTCCCATGAATTTCTACTGCTATTATTTTATCAAAAAAATTAGTTCTTTTGGATACAACATCTTGTTCTTTGATATAATCAATAAATTGTGTTGTTTTTTCTGTGACTTGATTGGTTAATGCATAAAAGTTGTAATAGTAAAAATCAATTAAAAAAGAATTTGCCAATTTATGTACAATCGCTTTATCATCTTCTTCTGTAGGCTTACAACCAACAAAAAAAACAGACATCAAGATAATAACAATAAAATTTTTCAAATTAATTTAATTTAATCTCATAAAGGTAAGGAACTAATTTAAAAACTTAAACTCCTACTTTAAACAACTTCTTTATTATTTTTGAGTTTTATAACTATGAAATTTTTGATCCCAATATTGCTACTAGGAACTGTTAACTTTTTATTCTTTAGTTGTGAAACTAATAATTATGCCCCCAAAAAAGAACCTTTAGACCAAGGGCAGCTAGATAGTATTACAATAAGTCAACATACTGTTGCTCCCAACAGTGCAATAAAAGCTTTAGAAAAAAGAGCTATATATTTAGATTCTTTTCCATCGAAAGACAGCCTTATGATTTATGCCGATGTATATATTAAAAACTACAAGGCTCCAGTTATTTTATTGTGTCATCAAGCAGGGTATAGTCGTGGCGCTTATAAGGAAACTGCAAAAAAGTTGAATCTTTATGGGTATAGTGTAATTGCTTTAGATCAACGTTCTGGTGATAAAGTCAACGGAATCATTAACCTTAGTCATAAAAATGCGAGAGAAAAAAAATTAGAAACAAGCTATCTTTCTGCACAACAAGATATAGAAGCCGCTATTGATTATGCCTATAATCTTACCCATTCCCCAATTTTATTAGTTAGTAGTTCTTACAGCGCTTCACTTAGTTTACTGATTAGTAAAAATAATCCAAAAATTAAGGCTGTGGCAACATTTAGCCCTGGAGAGTACTTTAAAAATATTTCTATTACAGATTCATTAGTTGGGTTTGACAAAACTTTATTTGTAACATCCTCTCAGCAAGAAGTTGAAGAAACTAAATTAATAATTTCGAAAATTGAACCTCATCTTAAGAATCAATTTATTCCAAGCATTAGTGGGTTTCATGGTTCAAAATCACTTTGGAGTAAAAATAAAGGCAATGAAAAATACTGGGAGGCATTTAATGCTTTTTTAAAACAAGAGTTTCCACTCGAAATCTAAAAACGTATACAATAATTCATCGCCATATTTCTTGGACGACTTCCCCTTAGAAACCCACCTCCATTTGATGGTTTAATCATATATGAAGTTCCACTAGATTAATAAAAATTAATCGCATTATAAGCAGGGTTGTAATTATCAAAAAATTGAGGCGAAGTCCCTGATATTTGCATTGAATAATCATTAGGGTTTGCATTGTCATCACCAACTACTGGACTAGCTACCTGTAAAGAACCAAAAGCTCTTGTAGGATCAACTCCTCTTCCAGCGTCAAACCCACGAATAAACTCACCTCTAAGATCTGGCAAGTTAAAAGTAGTTGTACCATTTCCAGCTCCATAAGTTGTTCCAATTACCGAAAACAAATCAGCATAAGTGATTCTGCTTACAGCAGATCCATCACACAATAAAAAGCCAGTTGGAGCTGTAGCACCTGCAAAAGTAATCACTTCTCCTGCTGGTGATGCAGCTGCTACTTTCTTTACAACACCAGTTGCGTCAACAACTAAGGCTTCCTCTGTTGAAGTACCAGCAGTAATATTTCTTACTCTTAAGTCTCCATTGATGTCTAATTTGTTTGTTGGTACTCCTTCATTTACACCAATATTTCCATTGGGCAACATCTTTAAATGAACAGTTGCATCCCCTAATCCATTTAAAATCAAACCTTGATTTGCGCTTGGATCAGAAAAAATTCTAGCCTTATTTGTATTATCACCATTGACAAAAATTATATCTCCAGGATCAGTAGATGCTGCGTTTGCCTTTAGTAGAATTTGAGCTGTATTTCCATTCATTAATAAATTGCCTTGCTCTACTTGCAATTTTTCAGTTGGGATAGTAATCCCTATACCGACATTACCATCAACAACAATATTATGCCTCGTTTCTCCAACCCCACTAA
>CALDTD010000217.1 GCA_937924345.1 uncultured Flavobacteriales bacterium
AGCTAGAGCATTAATAAACGACCCAGAGTTAATTGTAGCTGACGAACCAACAGGTAACTTAGACCCTGAAACTACAACTGAAATTATGCAAATTTTGTTTGAGATTTGTAAGAATGGAAAAACAGTTATTATGGCTACGCACGACTACGATATGATGCAAAAATTTCCAAGCAGAACAATTCGCTGTGCGAATGAAAAAATTGAAGAAATTAACTTAACCGAAGTACCAGAATTTCAAAAACTTTAATTTTTAAAAAGCTTTCCAACAGTTTTAAATATTAGTTTAAAATCCAAGGCTAGACTTTTCTCAGCAATATATTTTTTGTTTAACTCTAACTTGGCAGGCATTATCTCATTTACATAAGTTTCATTAGGGTTATCTGATTCCTCTAGCAACACATTCTCATTAATATATTCTAACGAAGCATAATCTGTTAACCCAGGCTGAACAGACAATACCTTTAGTTGATCTTCTGTATACAAATCTACATAACGTCTAACTTCTGGTCTTGGGCCTACTATACTCATATCCCCAATTAAAACATTAATCAATTGTGGAAATTCATCAAACTTGAAACGCCGTAACCAATAACCTACTCTAGTAATTCTTGGATCTCTGCCACCAACAGTAATTTGTCCTTTAGCTTCTGAATCGGGCTTCATTGTTCTGAATTTAAACAAACCAAAGTCCTTATTATTTTTTCCAACTCTAGTTTGCCGAAAGAACACACCTCCTTTACTATCAATTAAAATTAATATACTAATAACTACAAAAAAAGGAAAACCGATACTTAAAACCAGTAAAGAAGAAAGGATATCAAAGAGTCTTTTTAGCATTTCTAATGTAATTAATAAATGAAATATCTAAGCTTGAAAAGAAGTTTTTTAGATCTAAATAACTATACATCAATATCGTACCACCGAAGCCAATTACTGATCCAAATAAAATATCTTCAAAAAAATGTTGCCACAAATAAACTCTGGAATAACTAGCCAAAACAGCCAAAACACCGAAAAGTAGACCAAAAATTGGTTTTTTTACATAGAGCGTAAAAATTAAAAACAGTGAAAAAGCAGATGTTGTATGACCACTAGGAAATGAATTTGCTTTTTTCATCAACTCTACTGGCAAAGCTAAATGGAGCTCTCCGCTGTTAAACCCATCCCAAAGAGCAATAAAGGGTCGCATAGTTTCTGCGTATAAAACATGCTTTAAAAACTGAGTAATTAAGGCAGTAAAAACAAAGCAAATTAACGTTATCAACCCTTTTCGTACACTTATAAAAACTACTATAACAAACACTGTCAACAACGCCATTTCCCCTCCGCCTAAATGAGTAACAGCCCTAAAAAGCACATCTTGAAAGGAAGTCCAAGTTTTATTAACCAAAATAGTCCCATCTAGCTTAGAAAAGCAAGAAACAAAATATGTTATAACAATAAGAAACAAAAGATAAACAAAGCTAAATAGCCAAGCATGTTTTAAATTCTTGAGTATGTTTTTTATTAACGACATTTCAGTCAAAGGTACTAAAGATTTTAACTATTTTTTTTTGAAATTAACAAACTTTACATACCTTTAGAACATTGGACTATTATAAATATGAAAGAAACTAACACAACTTACAAGATGTTTGAAACAATGAAACAACACAAAGCGATGGTTACATACCATGGTGAGTTTACTTTTGAATCAATCAACAACATCCTACTTTATGCACGTAGAGACATAAAAATGAGGAATGTACAAAAACGCACTTCAAAAAAAGTTTATGCTGTCTTAGTTGAAGCGTTAGAGAACATCTTACGTCATGGAGTAGAAAAAGATTGTAATATAAAAACTACTGACGGTGTCTTCATATTATACAAAACAGATAATGGGTTTACAATTAAAACAGGTAATCTTATCAAAAATAAAGATATTGACAAGCTAAAGTCTGATATTAAAGAAGTTTCAGAAAAAAATATTGAGCAACTAAAGGAAGCATATAGACACCAGTTGAGAAATGGATCTATCTCGAACAAAGGCGGCGCAGGAATTGGTCTTTTAGACATGGCTATAAAAGCCAACAAAGACTTGTCTTTTAACTTATTTGAAACAGACGCCAATACCTCTTTCTTTGAATTAACAATAAATATTAATCAAGAAGAAGAGACACTAGCCGCATGAACCCATTTAAATTAGCAAGCACAGAGTACACACCAGAAATAGTCTTAGATTTAGATAACAAAGAACTGTTTTTTCGTGGAGAATGCAGACCTGAAAATGTTTCTACATTTTTTGCTCCTATAGTAGCTTGGTTTGAAGAGTTAAAAACAGTACCTGTTCCTGAAGGACAAATCTCAGTTGTTTTTAACCTAGATTACTTTAATTCTTCTAGTGCTAAACATATAATGGATATTTTCTTTTTAATTAGCGATATAAATAAAGACTATAATTACCAATTAGAAATAGTTTGGGAATACGACGAAGATGATGAAGATGTATATGACGCAGGGGTTGAATTTGAAGACCTGAGTGGAGTTAAATTCATATTTAAAGCGCTTTAATGAAATTAAATTCCTCAAAAACGAAATCAAATCTAATTTTTTGGGGAGTATTATTTTTTTTGATAGGGTTCCTTTTTTTTACAGAAACAGGAAAAAACACAAAAGACTGGATTAGCTCCTTCACTTTAAGCAAACCGCAGCAAGCTTTACTAAAAAATAAAATTAGTATTACTCAAGATTGGTTTTTAGAAAATACAAAAGGAGACAAAAAACGATTACTTGAAAGTAATAAACCATTGTTTATTAATATTTGGGCAACATGGTGTCCTCCTTGCAGAAGCGAACTTCCATCTCTATTAGACCTAGCAAACGAATACAAGAACAAAGTTGATTTCCTTTTTATTAGCCCCAATGAAGACTTAAACACTTTAATAGCATTTGCAAACAAAAAAGGCTATTCATTTCCTTTCTACACACAAAGTAGTGCAATACCTAAAGAATTGGCAACAAGATCGTTCCCTACTACATTTATAGTGGACAAAGACAAGAAAATAGTCTTAAAGTCTGTTGGAGCCCACGATTGGAATACTAAACCTGTACATCAAATATTAGAAAGCCTCATAAAATAGCTTTTATAACTTATAGCACTTTAACAAACTAAAATGTATAAACTTATAATCCGACCTATTCTTTTTTTGTTTGACCCAGAAAAAGTTCATTACTTCACTTTTGGATGGATAAAAACAATTACCCCTCTATTTGGTTGGTTAAATCGACTTCTATTTCAAACCGACAACAAAAAACTAGAAAGAGAGGTCTTTGGAATTAAGTTTAAAAACCCCGTTGGCATTGCTGCAGGATTTGATAAAAACGCCGTTTTGATAGATGAACTTGAAAACTACGGATTTGGGTTTTTAGAAATAGGAACTGTTACACCTAAACCACAGATTGGCAACCCTAAAAAACGTTTATTTCGCCTAAAAAAAGACAAGGCACTAATTAATAGAATGGGGTTTAACAATTTAGGCGTTGATGAAGCTGTAAAACAACTAAAAAAAAGAAAAACCAAGCTAATTATTGGTGGAAACATTGGAAAAAACACTGCTACACCAAATAAAAATGCGAAAGAAGATTACATCTATAATTTTGAGGCTCTTTATGATCAGGTCGATTACTTTGTCGTAAATGTTAGTTGTCCAAACGTAAAAGACCTAACAAAATTACAAGATGTAGATTTTTTAGAAGACTTACTAAACTCACTAAAATTAATCGACTCTAAAAGAAAAAAAAACAAACCCATTTTATTAAAAATAGCTCCAGACTTAAATCGACAACAATTAGACGATATTATAGAACTAATAGCTAAAACAAAAATTGCTGGAGTTATAGCTGCGAATACTTCTTCTGGTAGAGCAAACCTTAAAACAACTTCCGAAGAAATTGAAAAAATTGGAAATGGAGGATTAAGTGGCCAACCTATAAAAGACAATGCAACCGAAGTAATTCGCTATTTAGCACAAAAGTCTAACAAAGCTTTTCCTATAATTGGTGTTGGAGGCATACACTCATCCAAAGATGCACTAGAAAAGCTATATGCTGGGGCAGATTTAATTCAAGTTTATACGGGGTTTGTCTATGAAGGACCAAGACTTATTAAACAAATTAACACCGCTATTTTAGAACGCGGGCTCTAGTCTACAATAAAATCACTAAAAAAAATTAAACTCTTTTATATAATCTGAAACACTGTAAAAGTTATATTAATCATAAATTAAAAGAACTAATAGACTTTTCTTTGTAATATAGCATTACTACCCCAGACAATAGTGTACGTAGTAATGAAAATAATTCTCTTTCTCCTATTTTTGATAACCACAGGGTTAACTTTTGGTCAGTCTAGTATTGCTGAAAGTTCGGAACAAAATATTTATAGTAAAATTGCTATTTTAATCACACTTGCCCTTATTGGCACCTACACCTATATAAAATGGAAAAACGAAGATCCAAGGACTGACCCCTAATTAGTATGCAGTTTATTATTGACCACATTGATATTTCAGAACCTTTGGTTGTTCAGTTTTTGACCGACCTTCAAAACCTAATGAAACTCGAGCACTTTGAAAAAAATCAAAAAATTCATACCGCAGGATCAATTTGTGACAAAATATACTTTCCTCAGAATGGTTTTTTAAGAGCTTATTACTACAAGGAAGATAAAGATATTACTGCTCATTTCGCTGGAGAAGGGAGCTCAGTTGCTGCAATAGACAGTTTTATTCAGCGTAAAAAAAGTCGTTATAATATTGAAGCTTTAGAAAAATGTAATGCGTTTACGCTTTCATATCAAGATATTCAAGAACTACTTGCTGCTCATCCTGTTTATGAGAAATATATTCGCTTATTTTTAGAGCATATTTACATTGAATTAGCTGAACGGATAGAAGACCTCGTATTTAATACTGCCAAGGAAAGATATGAAAAACTGATCTTAAAACAACCCACCCTTTTTCAGCACGTAAACTTAGGACACATTGCTTCTTATATTGGGATTTCACAAGAAACCCTCAGTAGAATTAGAGCACAAAAGTAGTTTTTTGACATTTGTCAAATAGATTTAAGAATCTATACTTTAGCTTTGTTAGCAAACACAAAAGCTATGAAGAGCAAATCAACACTAAAACAATTACTAGAAGATTTTTATACACAAAATGGAATACCAAAAGACGGCGGAGTAGATGACAAAACATTTGTTTTTAGTGTTTTTGGACTTTCTCCAAACTTACCAAACCCAAAATTTAGAAGAGAAGCACTTCATATACATGATATTCAACATGTATTAAACAATCAAGATACCTCTTGGAAAGGAGAAGGTTATATAGCTGGCTGGGAAATCTCTACAGGAATGTGGAAACACTTTAAACTAGGAGTTATGAGTCTCTGGGCAATGGGTTATAGTCTTTGGATATATCCTAAATCAGTCTTTAAAGGATTCAAAAAAGGGACAAATAAAATAGGCGTAATAGATTTGAATAAAAGTAAAGCAGAATTTATGAAAATGGAGTTTGCTGAACTTCTAAGGCTTACAAAAAAAGAGAAATCACTTAATCGTAATCTGTTTTTATTGCCTTTATTTATTTTTTGGACTATTGTAAGTCAATTTATTTTTCTTTTCCCTTTGTTAACAATTATTTTGCTAGGATACATCATATTGTAATTAAAGTTTTAGCCTTTGTTAATCTTATGAAAACATTACATTATTTTTCTGGAATCATAATTTCGTGTTTTGTTGTGCTTCACCTATCCAATCATTTAGCAAGTCTTTGGAGTGAAGAAAGTCACTTAGAGTTCATGAATATTACAAGAAAGCTATATCGAACACCTTTTTTTGAAACCCTACTTATAATTGCAGCTTTTATACAGATCATATCTGGAATAAGACTTTTAATGAGTAAACAAACTTTAAAAGCAACATTTTTCGAAAGACTAAAACTTTGGACTGGAGGGTATCTAGCTTTCTTTTTTACAATTCATTTAATAGCTGTATTTACGGGAAGGTTAGTATTAAAGTTAGATACCAACTTTTACTTTGGTACAGCTGGTCTAATTACCTATCCATTTAGTTTATTTTTCATTCCTTATTACAGTTTAGCGATTCTTTCTTTTTTTGGACATATAGCAGCTATTCATGCTTTAAAAATGAAAAAAACACTTTTAAAACTACCTCCTAAAAAACAAGCATACTTAATACTATTAACAGGTTTATTTATAACATTTCTTACCTTTTATGGGTTAACCAATAAATTTAAAGGTTTTAAGATACCCGAATCGTACCATATTTTAATTGGGAAATAAAATTTTAGCCACTGAGAATACAGCCAATCTAAGCACAAGAATATATAAGTCAATCGTATTTGTTTATATTTGCTAATCTTATAAAACAAAGATTACCATGGCTGAAAAAAAACTATTTTTACTCGATGCATTTGCACTTATTTATAGAGCCCATTTTGCCTTTGCAAAAAACCCAAGAATAAACTCTAAAGGGTTAAACACATCAGCTATTTTGGGATTCACCAATGCAATGCTCGATATTATAAAAAATCAGAAACCATCGCACATTGCTGTCGTTTTTGATGCACCTGGAGGGTCTGTAAGAAATGATTATTTTGAGGAATATAAAGCGCATCGCCAAGAAATGCCAGAAGATATTCGCATTGCAATACCTTATATTATAAAACTGGTCGAAGCATTTAACGTACCAACACTCAGCGCTGCTGGTTTTGAAGCGGACGATGTGATTGGAACATTAGCTAAAAAAGCAGAAAAAGCAGGTTTCACTACGTATATGATGACCCCAGATAAAGACTTTGCTCAATTAGTTTCGGAAAATATTTTTATGTACAAACCTGCTCGAATGGGAAAACCAGCTGAAATTTGGGGAGTAAAAGAAGTGCAAGAAAAATTTGAAATAGAAGACCCAATTCAAGTTATCGATATTTTAGGCCTTTGGGGAGATGCAGCAGATAACATACCTGGAATACCTGGAATTGGAGAAAAAACATCTAAAAAGCTAGTAGCGAAATACGGAAGCGTAGAAGGGCTAATCGCCAATACAAACGATCTAAAAGGAAAGCAAAAAGAAAATGTAATCAATTTTGCAGAACAAGGTATTTTATCTAAAAAGCTAGCAACAATATTACTAGACGCGCCTGTGGAATTAGTAGAAGAAGAACTAATATTAGAAGATCCAAATAAAGAAGCCGTAATGGAATTGTTTGGAGAGCTTGAGTTCCGAACAATGGCAAAAAGAGTTTTTGGAGAAGAAATTTCAATAAACCAGCAGCAAAACACAGAAGGTCAAATGGATTTATTTGCAGTAGGAAATGCAAACCCAGAAGAAAAAACTGCAGAAGAGCCGAAGGAAATTAGAACAATAGAAAATACGGAACACGATTATCAACTTGTAGAGTCATTAGCAGATACAAAAACATTAATCAGTAAAATTCAGGCACAGAAATTCGTATGTTTTGATACAGAAACATCTAGTTTAGATCCGCTTACTACAACTTTGCTTGGAATCGCTTTTTCTTACAAATCTGGCACTGGACATTACCTTTCTTTAGCTACAGAAAGTGAAGAAAAGCTGGCTTTATTACGCCCCTTTTTTAAAAACAAAGGCATTATTAAAATTGCGCACAACTTTAAGTTCGATGCTGCAGTACTTTACCAACATTGTATTACAATAGAAGGCGTTAATTTTGACACTATGGTTGCGCATTATTTGCTAGAACCAGACATGAAACACAGTATGGATTTCTTAGCAGAAGTTTACCTCAATTACAAACCTGTTTCTATAGAAAGTTTAATTGGTAAGAAAGGAAAAAACCAGAAGAGCATGGCCGATCTTTCTCCAAGTGAAGTCTATGAATATGCTTGTGAGGATGCAGACGTTACATTTCAACTCTATGAAATCTTAAAGCAAAAAATTGGCACACCGCATTTAATGGATTTATTCTACAATATGGAAATGCCATTGAATAACGTTTTAATGAAAATGGAAGCACAAGGTATTCGATTAGATACTGAAGCTTTAAATGGTTTTTCGACAGAAATTGGTGAAACTTTAGTTAATCTAGAAGAGCAAATTATAAAACTAGCTGGAACAGATTTTAATGTAGATTCTCCAAAGCAATTGGGTGCTATTCTATTTGAAGTTTTAGAGATAGATAAAAAAGCAAAGAAAACTAAGACAGGTCAGTTTAAAACCGACGAACAAACATTAACAAAACTGGTTGGTAAGCATGATATTATTCCATTAATTTTAGAATATCGTAAACTAAAGAAGCTAAAATCTACTTATGTAGATGCTCTTCCAGAATTAGTCAACGAAAAATCGAATAGAATACATACAACTTACATGCAAACAGTTGCCGCAACTGGACGTTTAAGTTCTAACAATCCTAACTTACAAAACATTCCTATTCGGTCGGAAAAAGGAAAAGAGATTCGTAGAGCATTTATAGCCAAAGACGAAAATCACGCCTTACTTGCGGCTGATTACTCGCAAATAGAACTAAGAATTATTGCCGCTCTAAGTGGAGACGAAGACATGATTCAGGCTTTTAGAACAGGAGAAGATATTCACCGCGCAACAGCCTCAAAAGTTTTCCATGTTTCACCAAAAGAAGTAACACCGGACATGCGTAGTAAAGCCAAAATGGTAAACTTCGGGATAATTTATGGCATTTCTGCTTTTGGACTTTCACAGCGTTTAAACATACCAAGAAAAGAAGCAAAAGAAATTATCGACAGTTATTTTGAGCAGTACCCTAAAATTAAAACCTTTATGGACGGCTCCATTGATTTTGCACGTGCAAACGGATATGTGGAAACAATCAAGCATAGAAGAAGATACCTAAAAGACATAAATTCTTCTAATGGAATAATGCGTGGATATGCAGAAAGAAATGCTATAAACGCTCCAATACAAGGTTCTGCTGCCGACATTATTAAACTGGCAATGATTAATATTGACAAAGCGCTTGCTCAACAGAAATTACAAACAAAAATGCTCTTACAAGTGCACGATGAATTAATTTTTGATTTATATAAACCAGAACAAGAAACCGTAATGCAACTGGTAAAAGAAGGAATGGAAAACGCTTTAAAATTCGAAGTCCCACTAACTGTAGAAATGGGAATAGCCGATAATTGGTTGGCTGCGCATTAATTTTAAATTGATAAGGGCAAGTTCACTAAAAAGTGAACCGAGCTATCCGCTATATCTTTTAGTTTGTTCTAGAAATGTTATTTTTTTTTCAAAACACTAGAACAAACTAAAAGGATGCCACTTCTATCTCTCTTGCAATACATATATAGACCTAACAGGTTTATAAAACCTGTTAGGTCTTTTGGCTAAACTTTTTTCATTAATTCTAAAAACAAAAAAAGACCCATTAACTAAATAATGAGCCTTTTTACTATGAAAAAAAGTTACTAATCTTTAATTAGCCTTTTTACTACAGGATTACTACTTCCTGTAATTATTTTTACAGTATAAATGCCTTTTGGCAAACTGCTAATATTTATTATTTTTTGGTTGTTAAATTCACTCACTTTTTGGCCTTGAACATTGTAAATCTCTAATATTAAAATTTCTTCATTTGTTTTAAACGTGACTAAACCGTTCGTTGGATTTGGAAATACTACTAAACTGTTTTCAGAAGCTTCGTTTATCCCAACAGCTGTCTGATTGGAAATAGATATTGAAGTCGACCCCGTAATTCCCGAACCATCATTAGCAGTGGCTATTACTGTTACCACCCCATTGGATACTGCCGATAGCATTCCATTAGCATCTATAGTTGCAATCGAAGCATCTGAGACGCTCCAAGTATAGCTATTATCTGTTGCATTTGCAGGTAAAACGGTTGCTTCCATTTGTAGTGTTCCGTTTTGATTTCCAATACTTGTAGCCCCTCCAGAACCTTGTAATACAATAGAAGTTACTAGTATTCCTTGGCTACAATTTACACTCCAACCTGCTGTTGCATCTTTTTGCCAATTATTAGTTGTAGTAACAGGATCGAAGTTAGCATCATGTTGTATACAGGTTAAATCAGAATTGTTCGCTACGTAAAAATAAGTGATTGCAACATTATTTCCATTTGCAATATTACAAGTTGTAAGCATATTATTACCCGCCTCTACTCTTGTTAATTGACCATTACTACTAAAGTTTAAATTAGTAAAGGCATTGTTATAAACATAAGCTTCTTGCAAATTGCTTAATGGAGACAGGTCTATAGAAGAAATTTGATTATCTCTAACTTGTAAATAATTAAGCAAACTATTTTGTGAGACATCAATCGATGTAAGAGAATTAAAACCTAAGTCTAATCGTGTTAATAATGTATTCTGAGAAAGATCTACAGTTGTAAGCTGATTATTTGACGCTACTAACTCATTAAGTTGCGTAAAAGGTGTAAGGTCTATTGTTCCTATTGAGTTTTGACCAATATTTAATTCTGTTATATTAGTGTAAACTTCTAAGCCTGTAAGATCAGAAATATTTTGCCCACTTAAATCAAGTTTTCCTGTGTATGCAGCAGCTTCTGTACAGCTAATTGTTCCACTATAATCAGTATCAATATTACTAATTCCTGTTCCAGTTATCGAAGTACCATGCGCTAATAAGGCATTCTTTAAATTAGCATCTGGTATATTTATTATACAATCATCAAAACTATGGTGAATAACACTATTTGAAACCGCGCTAGCCCCAGAATTCATTACAAGCTGATTGTTAGAAAGCGTAATATTTCCTTGAAAAGTCATCGCAGAAAAGATAGAGTCTTTGCTAAAAACCGACACTCCTCTGGTTACATCATTACCAGTTCCTCCAGTCATTTGAGCTTTTATCGGAGCTCCGTCATCAGTTATTGCAATTAAAATCCCTTCTTTTTGACCAGTAGGTGTAAAAAGTTCATTATTAATTGTAACATTCCAAAAGAAATAACCTCCAACAAAATATGTATTCGGTAAACTGACATCTAAATCATAAAGTATAAACTCATTAGAAGAAGGAAGTAATGTTACCCAATTTTCTGAAAATGCAGTATCTAACTCTACCAAAAGAGGGTTAGAAGAGTTACCTCCAATAGAAGTATACGTTGTTCCATTTATAGTTACATCTCCTTTTAGGGCATACAACATTATAAGATTGTTTGAAGCGTTTACTGCTAAATCATGACACAAAATAGACTCTGAAGTAGAACCCACCACATAATTCGTTGCATTAATACCCATTCCAGTTGAGCTAAATTTTACAATAGCATTACTATTTCCTAATGCTGTACTAACATCTATAGTCGATGTTCCAATTGTAAAATTTTGAGAACTATAACTATCGTATCCAAAAGACATGTATATTTCGTTCGTTGCATTGGTTGTGATTTTTCCGTATCCCATACCAACTCCATCAAAATAATGAATCCAATTTTCGTTACCTGTGGGGCTTAGCTGTGCTAGAAAACTTGTAAAGTTACTAGTTGGACTAGAGTTATTAAAACTAAACCCTGGAGACCAAGCTTTGCCACAGAC
>CALDTD010000218.1 GCA_937924345.1 uncultured Flavobacteriales bacterium
TCTGCATATCATGATTACGCAGAAGTAGAAGATCCTGTTGGAGCAACAACTATAACTTTCGGAATGGACATAGGCGAACCAGATATTTCTCAAGCTCAAGGAGATGGTGCAAATCCATTTTTAATTTATACTAGCAATTCTGATGCTGACTTAAACTTTTATAAAAACAAAATCACATTTAGAGCAATTAGTTCTAAGCCAATAATTTCTCCTTTAGCAAGTTCATCTGCTGTAAGCTACGCTTATGATTACAAAGGAGCTTTTAGAGAAGATGGTATTAAAATACACCAAATTGAAGTAATTCCACGTTTTAAAAACGAAGCATTATTTTATGGTTCAATCTATATTGAAGATAGCACCTGGGCATTGAAATCTGTAGATTTAAACCTAAATAAAGGTGCTATACTTTACTGTAATGATTTCAAAATTATACAAAACTACGAAGCAGTTGATAAAGGTGCTTATCTACCAGTAAGAAGAGAGTTATTTTACACCATAAAAAGTGGAGATAATAATATTATAGGAAATACTAGGGTTAATCATTCTAACTATAACCTCTCCCCTACTTTTCCTAAAAAAAATTTTAATAGTGAGATAAAACGATTTGAAGTTGATGCCTTTGATAAAGATGAATTATTTTGGGAGGCAAAAAGACCAATTACTTTAAAAGAATCTGAACTTACATTTATAAGTGAATACGATAGCTTGGTAAGTTTATATAGCAGTGCCGAATATTTATCTAAAGTGGATTCTGCTTTCAACAAAATAAATATTTGGAGTTTTTTATTAACCGGAGTTGGACACAAAAACAGTTTTAAGGGTACTGAATTCAGATTCAGAGGATTAATTAATCAGATTGTGCCACTTGGTGTAGGAGGATATAGACATCGATTAGGCGGATATTTTAATAAAGAATTTAAGAATGATTATTTATTAGAAACCGAAGGACAAATAGATTATGGATTTAGAAACAAAGACGTAAAAGGTAAAGTTGGTGTTGGATTAACTTACGTCCCTTTGAAATTTGTAAGGACATTTGTTCGCTTTGGAGATTATTACGACTTAATTAACCAAAATGCTGCATTTACAGCCGTATTAAGTCGGAGTAATTATGTAAGAACACAAAACATAAGTGTTTCACAACGAATGGAGGTTTTAAATGGATTATATGCAGAAGCTACCGTTTCATTTCAAAATCAAATTTCTATAGACGATTTAGAATTGGTTGATTATTCTCTACTTGCTTTTGGAGATACTGCGGATGCAAACTTAATTGAAACATTAAACACTAGCACCTCGTTCCCAGATTACAAAAAAGCTGAAGTTGCTCTTTCTTTAAAGTATCGTATTAAACAAAAATATTATATTAAAAATAACAAAAAAGTTATTACAGAATCCAATTACCCGACTTTAGGTTTAACCTACAGAAGAGGTATTCCAACGATTCTAAATAGTGAAGTTGATTTTGAATATATAGAACTAAGTGCTGAAGACGATTTTCGATTACCTCAATTAGGGTATTCTAGTTGGAAAGTTAGTACAGGAACTTTTACGAACAAAAATAATCTTAGAATACTAGAGCATAAATACTTTAGAGGCTCAGATCAAGGTTTATTTGCAGATCCTTTGAATTCGTTTCAATTACTCGGTTACCAATTTGATACTAGAAACGAATATTTTCAAGCAAATTACATTCACCACTTTGAAGGCGCTATACTCAATAAAGTTCCACTGATAAACAAACTTAAACTTCAACTCGCAGGCGGTGCTGGTACGTTATTAATTCGCGATATAAACTTTAGTCATTTTGAGGCATTTGGTGGGCTAGAACGCATTTTTAACTTAAAACTCTGGGGAGAATCTCAACCAATTAGACTTGGTGGATATTTTGTAACAGCAGATAACAACCTAGATAACGCTAATTTTAGATTCAAAATTGGTATAGACTTTTATGATTCTGGCACGAAAAAGTGGAATTACTAAACATTAAATAGTACAGGTCTTTTTTCTTATATTTGTTTACAAATCTAAATTATACTAAGATGCAAATACAAAACTACGTACAAGGAAAATGGACTAATGGCGAAGGAACCGAATTAGAAGTTTTTAATTCTATAAATGGGGATTTTATTGGAAATGTTTCTAGTGCTGGTTTAGATTATGAAGCTATTTTAGATTACGGGCGTAAAGTTGGAGGAAAAGCATTACGAAAAATGACCTTCCAAGAAAGAGGGTTAATGTTAAAAGCTCTGGCCTTGCACTTAAACAGTCAAAAGAAAAAATTCTATGCGCTAAGCGCTGCAACTGGAGCAACTAAAATAGATTCTTGGATAGATATTGAAGGGGGGATTGGTAATTTATTTGCAAATGCTTCTTTAAGAAAACAGTTTCCTGATTTACCATATTATGTTGATGGTGAAGCTGCACCTTTATCTAAAGGAGGAAGTTTTATTGGTCATCATATTATGGTACCAAAGCGAGGAATTGCTGTTCATATAAATGCTTTTAACTTCCCAATTTGGGGAATGTTAGAAAAAATTGCAGTTAACTTGATGGCCGGTGTTCCTGCAGTGGTTAAACCGTCTGAATACACAAGCTATTTAACAGAATTAATGGTTAGAGAAATTATTGATTCCAAAATTTTACCTGAAGGTTCTTTGCAACTTATAACAGGTAAAGGGCATGGAATTATTGACCATGTTAACTATCAAGATATAGTGACTTTTACAGGTTCTGCCCACACTGGTAAGATCTTAAAAAATCAAGAAAATATTGTACAACAATCTGTTCCTTTCAATTTAGAAGCAGATTCTTTAAATGCTTCTGTATTAGGAGAAGATGCTAAACCTGGAACTCCAGAATTTGATATTTTCATCAAAGAAGTTCAAAAAGAAATGACGGTAAAAGCAGGACAGAAATGTACTGCCATTCGTCGTATTTTAGTTCCAGAAAATTTAATTGACGATGTTCAAACGGCTTTAAATTCTAGATTGGCTAAAACAACTATTGGAGATCCTTCTATAGAGGGTGTAAGAATGGGAGCATTAGCTTCTAAACTTCAAGTAGAGCGCGTAAAAGAAAATGTAGAAGTTTTAATGCAGTCGCAAGAAATCGTACATGGAGATATAGAAAACTTTGAAATAACTGGTGGAAGTAAAGAAAAGGGTGCGTTCTTCTCTCCTATTTTATTTAGAAATGATAACCCATTTGAGAAAACAGATGTTCACAATATAGAAGCATTTGGACCTGTATCGACTTTAATTCCATACAAAGGTATAGATGAAGCAGTAGAATTG
>CALDTD010000219.1 GCA_937924345.1 uncultured Flavobacteriales bacterium
GCTTCAGAATATCGAATTTGACTAAAGGTCACTTGGCTATATAAGGGCATCCATTTCTCTGGGTGCTTATCATAGATTTTTGCTTCTATTTTTTTTTGTAATAAGAATTTTGGGTCAGCAACATAATCGCGCATTACATAGTAATTGTGCAAAGATAAGTCTTGAACAGCATCACCATCTGGTTTGCGTTGTTTTTCGTACGCTTTAAAAATTGTTTCCCAATTATGGTTATGTTTTTTCATTAACTCTGATAAAACAAAACAATCTTCGAAACTGGCATTCATTCCTTGTCCGTAAAATGGAACCGTTGCATGGGCAGCATCTCCAATTAAAGCTGTAGTCTCATTTGTCCAAGGATAGCAACGTATAATTGATAAACTAGATAGAGGGTGTCTATGCCAATCTTCAATTAAGTTGGGCATCATATTATAAAAGTCAGGAAAAATAGTTTTAAAAAAATGATTTACTTTTTCATCACTATCTAGCGAGTTAAAAGCATTTTCCCCTCCATCATAAGGCATAAAAAGCGTACAAGTAAACGAGCCATCTTCATTAGGTAGCGCAATTAACATAAATCGACCTCTTGGCCAAATGTGTAAAGCGTTTTTATCTAACTTATAACTTCCATCTTCGTTAGCGGGGAGTAACAACTCTTTATAACCATCTTCAATGTAGTGTTGACTATAATTAAATCGTGGGAGCTTTTGAAGACCTGTATATCTTACTTTAGAAAAAGCTCCATCTGCTCCAAAAATCAAATCTGCTTTTACAACTTTGGTCTCTTTCGTAATCGAGTTTTCAATGGTAATCTCTCCTTTTTTACTATCTAAACCAATGCATTTTTCATTAAAAAAAAGTTGAGCACCTTTTTTAGTGGCTATTTCAACCATTTTTTTATTTAAGTCTCCCCTAGAAATAGAATAAATGGCTTGTCCTTCTTTACCATAGGCTTGATAAGTTAAGTCACCTGTAGTACTGTGCATTATTCTCCCAGACATAGGTATAGCAATTGGGGCAATTTCTTTGTCTATATCCGCAGCTCTTAAGGCGTTCCAACCTCTATCGGAAAGCGCAAGGTTTATGGACTTTCCAGCTTTAATTTCTGCTTGTCTTATATCTCCTCTGCTTTCATAAATACTTACGTTATATCCAGCATTCGTTAAATAGACTGCCCATAAAGAACCCGCTAAACCAGCTCCAACTATTATTACTTTCTTTTCCATTTGTCTTTATATTTTGTGTCGAAATAACTGCTCCCTTTTGGTTTTGAAGACTTTTTAGAATAAGCAACCATAAAACGCCAAAGTACCAATCCTAAAATTAGAATTAAGAATGCTTGAAACGTGAGCTGCATTACGTATGAATTTGTTATAATTCCCATTTAATTAAGGTTGACTACAGGTTTAAAACTATTCTTGTGTTCATCTTTTAGCAAATCAGTTAATCATTTAAAAGCGCTTTCTCTAATACTTCACCAAAACGAAAAACATCTTCAAAATTATTGTACAATGGAGCTGGTGCAATTCTTATTACATTTGGTTCTCTCCAGTCAGCTACAACTCCTTACTTAGTAATGAAATCAAATAACTCTTTCCCTTTTCCATGGGCTAAGATAGAAAGCTGCGCACCTCGTTTAGTCTTGTCTTTTGGTGTAATAATTTCAAAGTTTACATTGTCATATCTATTAGAAATATCATTAATAATAAATTCCAAGTATCCTGTAAGTTTATCTCTTTTCTCAAAAATTGCGTCCATTCCAACTTCATCAAAAATCTCTAGTGAAGCATTGTGAGCTGCCATTCCTAAAACTGGAGCATTACTCAACTGCCAAGCTTCTGCAGTAGGAATTGGCTCGAAAGTATCTGCCATTAAAAAACGTTCTTCTTTATTATGTCCCCACCAACCAGCTAAGCGTAGCAAATCTTTATCTTCAACGTGTTGTTCATTTATATATAAACCACTTACGCCTCCAGGGCTAGAGTTTAGGTATTTATATGAGCACCAAGCTGCAAAATCTACATTCCATTTGTTTAATTCTAACTTTACGTTTCCAGCAGCGTGAGCTAAGTCAAACCCTACTTTAGCACCCACTTTGTGTCCTGCTTTTGTAATTGATTTCATATCAAAAACTTGCCCCGTGTAGTAGTTTACCCCGCCAATCATTACTACGGCAAGTTCATCGCCAAGTTCGTTTATTTTTGAAATAATATCTTCTTCTCTTATAATATGCTCATTTTCTCTTGGACCAACTTCTACTATTACCTCTTCAGGTTTAAAGCCGTGTAATTTTGCTTGAGATTGTAATGCATATTGGTCGCTAGGGAAAGCTTTTTTCTCACAAAGTATTTTTACTCGTTTTCCTTTAGGTTGATAAAAAGAAACCATCAGCAAATGTAAATTGGTAGTCAAACTATGAGTAATTACAACTTCTTTTGGTTTGGCGCCAACAACCGTTGCAGCTTTTTCGGTTAGAATTTCATGATAGTTTACCCAAGGTTTTTTGGCATAGAAATGACCTTCAACACCCCATTTTCCCCAATCTTCTAATTCGTTGTTAATTGCTTTTTTGATAGATTTAGGTTGAAGTCCTAATGAATTTCCAGTAAAGTATATAACAGGTTGCTCTGTATATGATGGGAAGATAAATTCTTTTCTGTATTTTTGAAGTGGATCGTTAAGATCTTGAGTTTGTGCAAATTTTTTATCGTTGGTATACTCCATTTTTCTTAGTACTGTTGTGTAACAAATATACTAAGAAAAATTATAGTTTTTAGAAAAGAAAAGTGACTGAAAAACAAGAGCAGGCATTAAAATTAGTTCAATCATTTGAAAATGACAATATCTCAAATTGTGTTTTCAAAAATATAAAAAAAACTAAATTAATAGAGACGTTAAATGCTCTTATTTTAACTGGAGGTAATCAGTTGTATCAATCAAAGAATACCTG
>CALDTD010000220.1 GCA_937924345.1 uncultured Flavobacteriales bacterium
GAGTCTTTTGTTAAAGACAACCCTAAAAGAGCTAAGTAGTTTTTTCAAACGCTGCTCTTATCTTTTCAGATATTGATAGAAAATCTTCTTTTTTTATTTCAAGTTTTTCGTTTTGAAAATTCATATCATTTATCCCGTTTATAGGAATTAAATGTATGTGTGCATGAGGTACTTCTAGTCCAATTACTGAGACTCCAATTCTCTCACAATGAATAACGCTTTCAATCGCTCTAGCAACTTTTTTTGAAAAGGTAATTAGTTTTTCTAGTGTTTTATTTTCTAAATCAAATAGATAATCTGTTTCCACTTTTGGAATAACCAACGTATGTCCTTTTTTCAGTGGGTTAATATCTAAAAAAGCATAACAGTTTTCATCTTCAGCTATCTTATAACTTGGGATTTCTTGATTTATAATCTTTGTAAACAGAGTTGACATTACCTAGAAATCTTTATTACCTCAAATTCCATCGTTCCTCCTGGTGTTATTATTTCTGCTATATCTCCAACTGATTTACCCATAAGTCCTTTTCCAATAGGTGAGTTAATAGATATTCTTTTTAATTTTAAATTCGCCTCTTGTTCTGCGACTAATGTATAAGTAAGTTCCATTCCATTTTTTATATTTTTAATGGTAACATTAGATAAGATTAGTGCTTTAGAGTTATCTATTTTCGTATCATCTATTAAACGGGCATTAGCAAGTTGATTTTTTAATTTGGCTAATCTAGTTTCCATTAATCCTTGTTCTTCTTTAGATGCATGATATTCGGCATTTTCAGATAAGTCTCCTTTGTCTATAGCTTCACCAATTTCTTTCGATATTCTTGGTCGTTCAACACGTTCTAGGTGTTCAACTTCATCTTTTAGCTTTTGTAAACCTTCTTTTGTAAAATAATTTAGTTGTGACATAGTAGTGGGTATAAAACAGAAAGAGAATCTGCAGTTATACAGACTCTCTCAATTTTGTAAATATGTTTTTAAATTACTTGATGCTTATTCTTGCTCCAATTGTATGAATTGCTCCAAAGACTGATGCTCTATATGCGTAATCAATTCCTATTGGTGATTTTGATTCACCCATCGGGAAATCAACAGAAATACCTGCAGTCAATCCAGTTAATGCAGAGGTTCTAGCTTCTTTATCAAATATTGCTTTTTCAAATACGTAACCTGTTCTCATAGAAAATATAGCTTTTGTGCTTGTTAGTGTATAATTAGCACCTAATCTAAATTGATCTTTTGTAAAAGAATTTGACGTAAATGCTCCAGCTAAAGTTAATGTATTGTTTTCGTTAAATAAGAAATCATAAGATGCACCTATTGTTAATAATGAAGGCAATTCAAAGTCACTTACACGTTGAACCATAGAAATTGCATTTCCCGTGCTTGTATTTAGTATATCTAGATTTAAACCATCACCAGAAAATTGCATTGGAGCACCAACATTTTTTAAACTTATCGCAAACTTGATGTTATCATTTTCACCTGTAACATACCTTACTCCTGCATCAAATGCTACACCGGATGTACGTAAATTACTAATCGACTGTGATATTAATTTTACATTTAGACCACCAGAAATAGAACTCGAAAATTGCTTAGAATAAGCTAAATTGATATTACTAAACTTAGGGTTAAATGTACCTATACCACCTTCTGGTAGTTCAGTTGTGGTGATAGGTATTTCACCAAAGTTCATACTCATAAAAGAAATACCCAAAACCGATGTTTCACCAATTCGCTGTGCTAATCCAAAATTATTTACTGATATATCAGCCAATCTACTCAACCAATTTGTGTTAGTAAACATAATTTCTGTTTTATCAGCATACGAAAGACCAGCTACGTTTACAAACATTGATTCTAAACCTTTTACTGATGATACTCCTGCATCAGCCCAAGCTGAACTTCTAGCCCATGGGTTTATTAATAATTCAGATGCTCCAGCAGAACCAGCTCTATCTTCGTTTCCTGCAAAAGATAGTGTTGCTATAGATATTGCTCCTCCAACTAAGATTCCATTCTTTATATATTGATATAATTTCATTTCTTGTTTTTTTTATTAGGATTGAGATTCGATTAAAAGTTTTTCAAATCTGGAGGTCTTACTACACCAAACCATTTTAATATTCTTTCTCTATCTATGCTAGGCACATCTACATGTATTAAATATAGCCCACCTGCAATTGGTATTCCTGCACCATTTGTTAAATCCCAATCTATTGAAGTAATTCTAGAATCATCTTTTGTAAATGTTCTTACTAAAGTCCCTGATACTGTATAGATTTTCACAGTACATTCATCTGGTAAGTTTACTATTTTGATTCTATTGTCTAATCTATTTGTTTCATAATTAGAATAAGCGTAATAAGGGTTTGGTACTACATTTATTAAGTTCATGATACTATCTTTAATACTATCTGATGTACTTGCTTGTGTTTGAGTAGCTAATTCATCCATATTAAACGAATATTTGTTATTCCAACCATTTGTTGAGTTACCTGGTCCATCTTGTACATATTGACCAGCATCAGCATGTTTTTTATAACTATTCGCAACTCTAATTTTTATTTTAACTTCAGATTCAATATATGACATTGGATCATTTTCATCACTTAATCCTTGTGCAGTTTCAGATAATAAAGGTATTCCAACATACATACATCCTCTCCAAGTCTTTCTTAGCGAAGAAGTCGATTGTTGATCAATAATGTTTTCCTTAAAAAATTGTCCGTTATCATACGCCCCTATGTAATCTTGTATTTTATCTGTTTTGTCTAAATTTTTAAATATATAAACATAGTGTTTTCCTCCAAACAAAATAGCTGCAGCTGGATTTTGAGGGTCAACGAAATTGGTTCGTTCTCTTGATGTTGGGTTAAATAACATATCATCACCATTTTCATTTGCTAACCAAGAATCTTCAGCGAATGCCATGTTCAGTCGTTCACCAGATTGTATATCTATTGCATATCCTGGGAACCAACTCATACCCGTACCAGAAATAAAGTTTGCATCATTTTCATTATTTGTATTTCCATTAGGATCATTTGTTGGATTTCCAAATTTATCAACTGATGGTTTCATTTTCACAGTCATTTTTTCTGTATTTCCGTCCCATGACAATTCCTCATTATCTTGAGATTCCAAAACAGGAACTCTTGTCCATTTACTTTTGTCATCTGTTATAACTAAATCTATACTTGATAAGTCAGAAAGATCACTAAAAGTCTTCGATGTCCATGATTTACTTTTATCAGCTATTGGAGCATGATTACACTCTCCTTGTGCCGTAAGTCTATACGGAGCCCATGTTCCTTCTATTATTTTCTCAAATATTTGATTTCCGTCTATTGCGTTTAATCCAATAAAGTCATCATTAAAGTATGCGGGATCTGTACATTCATCTAACCCAGCTGTTGCTGTTACGTCTTGAGAACCAGATCTTATCCAGTTTCTTGATGTGTTACCATCAACATCTTTAATTCCCGTAAACCATTCATTGTCATAGTTTGTAAACTCAATACTTGATTGTAAAAGTTCATTAAATTCAAACGTGTTTGTAATATTAAAATGATCATATTGAGTAATTTCAACTGATATACCCCATTCAGGAATTATTTGTTCATTTTGATTATTTATTGCTGAAGATGAAAATATTGAATCTGTTGAGTTTCTAATTAAAACCCAATTTGCACTATCTAATTCACCAGCCAAGTCCTCAATAAATAAAAGTTCATAATCTCCTCCTTTAACATTTAATGGATCTACCACTTTAATTTTTATTGGAG
>CALDTD010000221.1 GCA_937924345.1 uncultured Flavobacteriales bacterium
ATAAACTAGCTCCAATAAAATCTATTTCTTTATCAATCTCTGCTTTGGTTCTATTTTTCGTTCCATCGCCCATTAACTCTCCTGTTAATACACTTAAACCAACTTTATTTTTTTCTAAAATTGGTTCATTATCTACAGTTAATTGAAAACTAACTTTTGGTAATTTATGGTTTTCTACCAAAAATACTTTTAACCCATTTTCTAGCGTGAACGAAACTGGTGTTGGAATATTAATTTTTGGAGCTGCACCAGGTTTTGGAGCAACTGTTCTATCTATTTTTTGAGCATTTATGTTACTAACTAAAAAGAAACTAACGATAAATCCTAATCTGCTTAACTTTTTCATTTTTATAATCTTTTTATAATTAGTTTGACTCTTTTGGCAAGTAATATAAGACAACTCTATTCTCCTTAACAAAATACTTTTTTGCTACCCGCTGAATATCTTCTTTTGTTACCTTTAAATAGCGATCCAATTCAGTATTAATTAAGTTTGCATCACCAAAGTACATGTGGTAATTTGCTAGATTTTCTGCTATTCCAATTACAGAATTAAAGTTGTAAATAAAATCGCTTTCTATGCTGTTTCTTAGTTTTTGAAATTCTTCGTCAGAAATTAACTCATTTTTCACCTTCTCTATTTCACTTGCAATTTCTGCTTCCAACTCATCTAATTTCGTTTCTCCATTAATAATTGCATAAACTATACTCAATCCAGAATTTTCTAAAGAATAAGGAAAATTAGCAACAAACATCGCTTTCTCTGTTTCTTGAACACTTTTCTTGTTAAACCTAGAGCTTTCTCCACTCGACAACAAATTACCAAGCATTTCTAAAGCGTAAGAATCTGGCGTACCTTGAGCTGGTATTCTATATGCTTGCATTAAACCTGGTAATTGAATATTATCGTAAATCGTATCTCTTATTTCTTGTTTCATTTCTGGCTCTACGATAGAAACTCTTGCTACTTCTTTTCCTTTAGGAATACTTCCAAAATAAGACTTAATTTGCTTCTTTAGGGCCTTTGTATCAAAATCTCCAGCTATAGATAAAACTGCATTGTTTGGCACATAAAACTTTTTGTAAAACGCTAAAAACTCTTCTTTTTTAGCAGCGTTTAAATGATCCATAGAACCAATTGGTTCCCATCTGTATGGATGTTTTTTATAAGCTCTTTTGAACAGTTCGGCAAAAACAGAACCATAGGGACGGTTGTCTACACGAAGTCTTTTTTCTTCTTTCACTACTTCTCTTTGTGTATCTATCCCTTCTTGATCTATAACTGCATGTAACATACGTTCAGACTCTAGCCACAAGCCCAATTCTAACTGGTTTGAAGGTAAAACCTCATAATAAAAAGTTCTATCTTTTGTAGTATTAGCATTATTCTGACCACCAGCATTTTCTATATATTTAAAGAATTCACCTCTTTTAATGTTCTCTGTACCTTCAAATAATAAGTGTTCGAAAAAATGAGCAAAACCTGTTCTATTCGGATCTTCATTTTTAGCTCCAACATGATACATTACAGACACACCAACTATTGGTGTAGAATGATCTTCGTGCAGGATAACGTGTAACCCATTATCTAAATCGTATTCTTCGTACTTTATCTGTGGGTTTTGCGAAAATGCATTAAGCGACGCATAAACAAAGGCTATTATACTTAACTTTTTCATATTTTTAATTTTCTTTTGCAATAAATTCTTCTGCCTTTTCCACCATGCTTGTATTACCAACAAAATATGGTACACGTTGGTGTAACTCAGTTGGTTTTATTTCCATTATTCGTTCTTTACCGTCAGAGGCTTTCCCTCCTGCTTGCTCTGTCAAAAAAGCCAACGGATTACATTCATACAACAAACGTAATTTACCTTTAGGAGACTTATCTGTTGCAGGATACATATATATTCCTCCTTTTATTAAATTTCGATGAAAATCGGCTACTAAAGAACCAATATATCTACCAGTATGCGGTCTGTTTGTAGATTTATCAATTTCTTGACAATAATTAATATAATCTTGAACTCCCTTAGAACTTCTCTTTACATTACCTTCGTTCATAGAGTAAATTTTACTTTTCTTAGGAAAAGTCATATCTGGATGAGACAAAAAGAAGACACCAATTCCTGGATCATAGGTAAAACCATTCACTCCATTCCCTGTAGTATACACCATCATAGTAGAAGATCCATACAATACATAACCAGCTGCGACTTGCTCTGTCCCTGGCTGTAGAAAATCTTTCAACTCTACAGAATCTCCAACATTAGAAACACGTTTAAACACGCTAAATATAGTTCCGATTGAAACATTTACATCAATATTAGAAGATCCATCTAAGGGGTCCATCAAAATAATGTATTTCCCTTCTTTATTTAACTCTATAAAATCATCATTTTCTTCTGAACCAATTCCACAAACATTCCCACGATTGTTTAAAGCCTCTATGAAACGTTCGTCTGCGTAAACATCTAATTTCTGTTGCGCTTCTCCTTGTATATTCTCAGAACCAGCACCTCCTAATATATGTCTTGCTAAACCAGCTTTATTTACCTGTTGACTTACAATTTTAGAAGCTAAACGAATAGCACTTAATATTCTTGATAAATCTCCGCTAGAACCAGGGAAATCTTTTTGTTTATCTATGATAAACTCTCCTAATGTTTTAAAATTCATATTTATTGTATATTCTAGACCTAAAGAAAACAGTAAAAGGCCTTATTCAATTAAAGTTCTTGATAAAGTACATGTAACATTACATGACCTACAGCTCCTAATGTTTTCTTGTTTACAATATCCATATTATCGGCGTGTGTATGATGGAACTTACCAAAGTCTCCGTAACTTCCGTTAGGTTCATAGTGTATAATATCAATGACAGGGATATTTGTCATTTCATTAATATAAGTATGATCATCAGTTAACGCTCCAGCTAATTGGTTTACAAAA
>CALDTD010000222.1 GCA_937924345.1 uncultured Flavobacteriales bacterium
TGCTCAAAAATTGAACAGCATGGTTCAATTTATTAAAAGTCAGGATGGTAATAGAGGGATTGTATTTTGTAATACTAAGTCTAATGCCGAAACACTGTCGAAACAATTAATCGCAAAAAACATTTCTGCTAATGCTTTGCAGGGTGATTTAACTCAAAAAGAACGCGATAAAGTTATGCGTGCTTTTAAGAATGAAAGTATTCAGATACTAGTTTCTACGGATGTTTCTGCCAGAGGTATAGATGTAAAAGATTTAGGTTTTGTTATGCATCAACAATTACCAATTCAAACAGAATATTACACACATAGAAGCGGAAGAACTGCAAGAGCTGGAAAAAAAGGAATTTCTTTGGCGTTTATTGCTGAAAAAGAAATGAACTCTATGCAAAATATAGAACGTAAACTAGGAATTAAGTTCTCTAAAACAACTGTTTAATCAATCAGGTGTGTAACTGAAATAAAGTGACAAGCCGTACCAAGCAAAACAAACACATGAAAGATAGCATGATTAAATGACATTTTTCTAATCATGTAAAGTACTGCACCAACTGTATATGCTATTCCTCCGGCAAATAACCAATACAGACTTTCTTCAGAAATTCCTTCGGATAATGGTTTGTATGCTACAACAATTAGCCACCCCATAAGGACATATAATATGGTAGAAAGTTTATCGAACTTTCCTGTAAAGAAAAATTTAAAAATAACACCTAGCAAAGCGATTCCCCAAACAGTTCCAAATATAGTCCATCTCCAAGTCCCTTCTAATCCAACAAGTGTAAAAGGAGTATATGTTCCTGCTATTAAAATGTAAATAGATGCATGGTCCAAAATATTTAGCTTTCTCCTCAACTTAGGTTCTTGTACGGCATGATAAACAGTTGAAGCAGTGTAGAGAATAAACATACTTGATCCAAAAATAACTACACCAGTTAAAAATTTTAAGTCTTTTTTTTCTGTTGCTAACTGGATTAAGTATATAAGTGCTGGAACACTCATTATCATCCCCAAACCATGAGTAAAAACATTGGTTATTTCTTCTGCTTTGGAATAGTACTTATTTTCGCTAGACATTATATCTAGTAATTTATTGTGCATTATCTAGCTGCGCTGCAATTTTTAATTTAGTTTTTATAATTGCATAATCGTTGGTAAAACCTTTATCTATTGCCATTTTTGTATAGGTTAAAAAATCACCAGCCTTTATAAACTTATCTAAAACAGCATTTGGCTCTACATCTAAATTAATTTTATTACCAACACCATCTGGTATATTTAAAAACTGACCAACTTTTACCGCATTAAAATCTGCATTAGGATTATTAGGATCTCTAAATGTAAAATCATTAGGATCATCTATTCCTTCTAAACATAAATAAACCTCAACAAAATCTAACATCGCGAATCCACAATTACCCTCTACCTGAGTCATCTCCATCTCTACTTCAAGCGGAATCATGTTTCTTGCTAATTTTGCAAATGGATTAGGATTTTCAGTTGGAATAAATGCATCATAAGAAATATTAAACGGTAAACTCACACAACTAAACAAACCTCCCGCAGTAAAAATTGTATTAGGAATTGCAAGCGAAATACTCTCCACCAATTCAAAATTAGTTTCTTCATATTCTTTACTATTTCCTTCTAGCTTCGCTTTATCGCAACCAGAAAAAAGAAAACCTACTACACAGAATATTAAAATCGCTTTGTAAACCATAAGAATTGTCTTTTATAATTTATAAATATAATCTTTTTTGAAATAGCTTTTTTTATAATTTAAAGAATTGTGAATAAAAAGTTTACAAAGGCAACCCTAAAAAAAAAGAAGAGTTGTTGATTTAGAGACTTGTAGTATGAATGCGACTTTAACTATTGATAACTTTAATTTAGTTAGCTATCTTGCGAACGCTAAGGTGGTTACTGAAGAAGAAATAATAGAAGGTTGTAAGTCTGGAAAAAGGGCAGCTCAAAATGAGCTATACAAAAGATACAACGCCGCAATGTTCGGAATTTCGATGCGTTATTCTAACAATAAAACAGAAGCTGAAGACGCGTTGCAAGAAGCTTTTATTAAAATATACAAAAACATTCGTCGGTTCGAAGGACGAAGAGATGGATCTTTGACTGCTTGGATAAAAACAATAGTAGTAAATACAGCTTTAACCATTAACAAAAAAAATAAAAAGCATAACTACACAGCCGATATAGACGAAGTAATTTTACCCAAACAAGAACCTCAAGTAGAAATTGAAAACACGCAAGACATGCAGCAGAAAATAATGCTTGCATTAAAGGAGCTTCCATCAGGGTATCGAACAGTTTTTAACCTTTATGTAATGGAAGGTTATACGCATCAAGAAATTGCAGATATTTTAGAAATATCCGTCAACACTTCAAAATCTCAATTGTCTAAAGCAAGAAAGTTTCTTAAAAAAATATTGAATCATAATGACTGATAAAGAGTTTGATCAATTTATAAAAAATAATTTAGAAGGAGCTAGCACTACTCCATCTCCAGATTTAGGTACTAATATTGCTCGAAAAATGCTTTTTAAAAACATTTGGCTTTTTCATAAAAAGAAAGTATTGGCAATCATTTTACTCCTTAGCGCCTCTACTCTATTTTACTTTGATAATGATACAAACCTTAGTGAAGATCGAATTACTGAGTTGAATCCATCTAAAATTGAAATAGAGAATAAAAACCTTACTAAGGAAAATAGTAAATTTAATCTTCAAGCTAAAAATAATAAAAAAGTAAACCACTCTAATAATAAGGTTTTTAGTGATAAAACTGACCAGTCACTTGCTTTAAATAGTAATCAACAAAAGTTGGAAAATGCTCTAGTTTCAAGAAAAACATTGAAAAAAAATAAATCATACAACTTACCTAAGCAACTAGTTTCAAAAAAAGAAAGCTTAAAGCAACTCAA
>CALDTD010000223.1 GCA_937924345.1 uncultured Flavobacteriales bacterium
ACCATTTTCAAAACCAAAAACAGCATAATTTTCGGGAGCATAATAGCGATAACTTAATCTATGGGTTAGCCTTAGAAAAGGGTTCTTTCGTATAGGAAAATGTGAAATTCCAACCTGTGAGGAAACTAAATCTGAACTTCCTTCTAAATCATTAAAATATTTTGCATAATCTGTAGATAAAGACAATCCAATTCTTTTGTTTTTTAAACGTGGTTCTTCGAATAAAAAAGAAAAACCATAATAACTTGTTGCATCACTTTGTGCTTTTATAGATAAATGCTGTCCTCCACCAGCTGGTAATGGATTCCATCTTGCTCCTTTTCTAAATACATCTCTTAATGCGAAATTTTTAAAGTCGAACCCTAACGTACCGACTAAGAAATTACCATCGAAACCTCCACTAACCAAAAACCGATCGGAAATACGCTCTTTTAATTGATAAGTAAGGTCTACCTCCTTTGCCGAAGTATCAATATCCATTTCTACATTAAACTGCTCTGGAACAAAATAATCTAACTGCATGAGTTTATTTTGCGAAAGAATAATTTTAGATCTTGAAAATGGTTCTCCTGCAGTTGTAATCACGCTGTGGTGTAATACCTTATCTTTTGTTCTTACATTTCCTTCAAAATTAATCTTCCCAAATTCATATTGCTTACCTTCGTCCATTTCTACGTTAACAATAACAGTTTGCTCGTCGGTATAGGAAACCCTAAACTTTAGCTTAAAATTTGCATAACTATGATCTAGATAAAGTGAAGTAATATCTTGTCTATTTTCTAGGAAGAATAAATATTGTTCTAACTTATTCTTTTGATAAGGTTTGTTAAGGAGTGGCTTAACAACAGCTGTTAACTCATCACTTGTAAAATGTTTGTTCCCTTCAAATAAAACACGCTTTAAACTATAAACTAGCCCTTCATTTACATGAATATAAAAATCTACTTTGCTGTCTCTTTTTTGAGTAGAAAAACTTAAAATTTCTGCATCTAAAAAGCCATTATTCATATAAACTTGCAAAATCCTTTTTTGTAAAGACTTGTTATCGTTTTTATAAACCTTCCCTGACTTAAACGCTGGTAAGCGTTCATTTTTATTGAGCTGTTTTAAAAGTTTGGTAGATGAAATTTCTTTATTACCACTTACATGAAGTTTCCCAATCTTTAAACGGCTGCCTTTCGCTATTCTAATCTTTAGGTCTATAAAACCAACTTCATTCGTATTTGCTTCTTGCTTTATTTCAACATCCTTATACCCTTTAGCATACAATAGTTTTTTTACCTCGTCTTTAATAATAGATAAAACATTAGGACTATATCGTTCCAACTTACTTAATCTTGGGTTCTTTCTTAACTTATTTATCTCACTACTATTTAATCCCTCGTAAGAAACTTTACCTAAAACAAAATACTCTTTTAATGCTATTTGTAATACATTTTTATCACTAACATCAACCCGTGTAACCTCAATATCATAAAAAACACCTTCTGCCAACAACCGCTTTATTGCACGCTGTACCTTTGGACTAGGAACAAGTAAACGATCACCAATTTTTAATCTACTTAATGTAATAATAGCATCTTCGGAAGTAGATACATTCCCCTTAACACGAATATCTTCCACTAAAAAAGCCTGGTCTTTTTGGCTAAAAGCCACAAAAGAAGTTATAACAAATAAAAGAAGAACAAAAAAGCGCATAAAATAAAAAAACGAAATTTAAGTGTTATAATTGTTTAATCTAGCCTACTTTTTTATCTTTAAAAAATGAATACATTTATTCATTATAACAGTTACAAAGATAAAAGAACTCCTAATGGGTCAACAAAACAAATTCTTTAAAGTAAGTATTAGCCTTATTTTCTTTCTAGTAAGTTCTGTAAATCTAACTGCTCAACTGTATAAATTAAACAAAGATAGCCTTTGGGCTATTGTAAAAAACCCTAATTCTAACGATACTTCTAAAGTTAGAGCTTTAAGTAAAATTGCTTCGCAATATGTAAATACTTATCCTGATTCGACACTCTTTTTTCTGAACCAAAGTATTAATCTAAGCTCTTCTATTGGATACAAGAAAGGGGAAGCTCAAGGGTACATGAATCTTGGTGCTGTAGAAAGTTTAGGAGGGAACTTTTTAAAAGGAGTAGAATATTCGATTAAAGCATTAGAAATTATAGAGGAAACTACAGATACGCTGTATCGTATTCAAATTTTAACAAATATAGCCTCCTTAATGGAGACTACAGGAAGAACTGAAAGAAGTGTAGAATATATTAATCAAGCAGTTGAACTATCTTCTAAAGTTAATAATGCAGCTGTGCAAGTAAACAGTTTAAACGCTTTAGCAAGTGTAAAGGTGATCAACAAAAATTACAAAGAAGCAATTGAAGATTATAAAAAAGCTTTTAATATTATACAAGAGAACAATCTTTTTACCAGCGATTACTATTATTGTTTAAATGGGCTAGCTGGCTGCTATGAAAAGCTTTACCACAATTATGACTCTACCTTTCAGTGGCTAACCCTTTTTACACCCACTATTCGAAAAAAAATGAATTATTCGGATATAGAAATGGCTTATTTTTTTGATCGTGCAAACTTTCTTATCAAACACAACAAACCAGAACAAGCAATTTTATATGCCGACTCTTCACTTAGTATAGCCAAAAGACTAAAGAATAAAAATAACATTACTGAATATTACTTTTTAAAATCTAGAATAGATGAAGAAATGGGGCTATTCAAATCCGCATTAAAAAATTATAAACTAGGACAAGATTATAAAGACAGTATAAAAGACCAACAAAAAGAAGTTGATCTTATTGCTTTAGAAATGAAGTATAACTCGGAGCGAAAAGGGAAAGAATTAATTTTAAGAAAAGCAGAATTAGAAAAAAACACACTTGAAATTGAGCGTCAAAAAAATCAAAAACTTATCATGATGATTATTTTTGGTTTGGGGACAATATTTACATGGTTTGTAGTTTACTCTTTTTTCAAAAACAGAAAGAAAAATAAATTACTTAAATCTCAAAACGATGAGCTAGAAAAACTTTCTATTGTAGCAAAAGAAATAGACAGCACGGTAATTATAACTGACAAAAATGGAAAGATAGAGTGGATAAATGAAGGGGGGATTGCAATGTACGATTTAACAACTCAAGATATGCAAGCCCGCATTGACAACAACATTACGGAAACCACAAATTTTGAAGGTTTAAAGGAAATTATCGATAAATGTGTAAAATCAAAAAAATCTTCTTACTACACCAGTAAGCACCTAAAAAAAACAGGTTCTATACTTTGGGTACAAACGACATTAACTCCTATTTTAGATAATGATGGAGAAGTACACAAAATTGTTTTTATTGATACTAATGTAAGTGCTGTAAAAAAATCTGAAGTTAAGTTAACAGAGCAAAAAGCGCTTTTAGAAAAAACGAACAACCTTATTACAGATAGCTTTAACTATGCCAAACGAATTCAACAGGCGGTACTTCCATCGTATGATGCTATGAGTCTTGTTTGGCAACAATACTTTGCATCTTTAAACCCAAAAGACATTGTAAGTGGAGATTTTTATTGGTTTTACGAAAAAGACGACAAAAAATATTTAGCAGTTGTAGATTGTACAGGACATGGTGTCCCAGGAGCTTTTATGACCATTATTGGAAATAATTTATTAAATGAAATTCTTCAAGAAGAATTTGTTACTCCTGAGGAAATTTTACAAGAACTACACATCAGAATAAAATTGAGATTAGGAGGCTCTAGAACTGCTAAGGTAATGGACAGTATGGATCTTGGAATGATTTGTTTTGACACAAAATCTGGAGAAATAAACTTCTGTGGTACACACACCAGTGTTTATTTAGTAAGAGGAAGATCATTAACCGAATTTAAAGGCTCTAAAGACACAATTGGTTTTAAAGATAATATAACCTTAAAGTCTCACACTTTAATAGGCAAACCTGGCGACATGATTTATATGCATACCGACGGTTATCCTGATCAAAAAGGTGGAGAGAGAAATAAAAAATTCTATTACCAACCGATTAGAGATATGCTGATAAATATTAGTAAAAAAGACATCAGCGACCAGCTAGAAGTTGTAGAAAAAACCTTTAACGACTGGAAGGGTGAAAACGAACAAACAGATGATGTTTGTATTGTTGGCGTTCGAATTATTTAAACTTTATCAGTTTTAACTTTACAAAAATTAACATTAAACTAAGGATAAATAAATGACACAATTAAAGCGTTTCTATATTTTGAACTATATTTGTTATTAAGCTAAGCCTTAACTAATGGGAAAAATAAAGCAATCATTAAAAGATTCTCTTTTTTACGGTAAAATATTACTGTTTGGAGAATACGGAATTATTGAAGATTCAATGGGATTGTCTATACCCTACAACAGTTACAAAGGCTCATTTGTTTTCGAAAATACAGATCAATTAGATTTTAAAAATTCCAATAAAGAACTTTTAAAGTTCTATCATCATCTTCAAGAAAAACAGCAAAAAGAAGAATTACCTTGCCAACTAAATTTAGAACAATTTCATAGTGATTTAATAGAGGGAATGGCATTCGATTCTTCTATTCCGCAAGGTTATGGTGTTGGAAGTTCTGGTGCAATTGTAGCAGCTATTTACGACAAATACGCACTAGAAAAGATTGATGGAAATTCTAACGATTCTATACTTCAACTTAAAACTATCTTCGGCGATTTAGAAAGTTATTTCCACGGAACAAGTTCTGGCTTAGACCCACTTATTTGTTACCTAAACTTACCAATTCTTATTAAATCAAAATCTGAATTAAATACTGTAGGTTTACCAAAGGAGAAAGAAAGTAAAGGTGCAATATTTTTACTAAATACAGGTGAAGTTGGAAAAACTCAACCACTGGTAGAGCATTTCTTAGACAGACTAAAAGAAGAAGGATTTAGAAATATGATTCGCAGTCAGTTTAAGAAATATAACGATGCGAGTATAAATGCTTTTTTACATGAAGATAAAAAATCCTTATTATCTAATGTAAAAAGCTTATCTAAATTGGCATTAGAACATTTTAAACCAATGATACCTAACTTATACCATAAATTATGGCAAGATGGTATAGATAGTAATGCTTATTACCTCAAACTTTGTGGTTCTGGAGGTGGCGGATTTATTCTAGGATTTACAGAAGATATTCAAACAGCAAAAAACAAACTTTCTGCCTACGATTTGGCAGTTATACATAAGTTTTAAGATCAAGTGCCTACTCCAACTCCCAAATCAACTACTTTAATAAAGGTAATTGCTTTGCTGTCTTTGGTAAGATGGTATAATATACTACTGGTAGGTATTGCTCTATTTTTAACCGCTTCCTTCTTACTCAATATAAATACACACATTGGTTGGCGCGATATTCTTATTGATCCTAAAATATATCTAGAAATACTAGCGATTTCTTTTCTTATACAAGCTGGATATCTAATTAATGCATTTTATGATTTTGAAAAAGATATCATAAATAAACCCAACGAGACCATATTTGGTCGGGTAATTAGTAAAACTACATGCATAAACGCCTATGTTCTATTTGTAATCTTAGGTTTAATTTTTAGCTTTTTTTTAGGCTTCAAAGTATTAGCATTTAACTTCTTCTTTTCATTTTTGCTC
>CALDTD010000224.1 GCA_937924345.1 uncultured Flavobacteriales bacterium
AGAACGATAAAAAAGAAGGTGGAGAAAATAAAGAGCAGGGAGATAAAGGGAATGAAGACGGAGAAAAGAAAGATGGAGAAGGTAAAAGCGAAGAAGAAAAACGAAAAGAAAAGGAAAAGAAAAAACAAGATGAAGCTAGCAAAGGTAAAAATGGAGAAGAACCTAAGGATCAACAAGAAATGAAAGGTAAAATTTCTAGAATGCAAGCAGCAAAAGATTTGGATGCTATGAACAATGATGAACAAAAGATTTTAATGAAAGTCAACCGTAAAAAGGGAGATGAAAAACAACAAAATTCTTCTGCGAAGGATTGGTAAAATAAACTATCCAATTACGTTTTACTATGAAAGAAAGTTTAATTATAATCTTTACATTCTTATTCTCCATAACACTTGTGGGGCAAAAAATGTACGTAGATATTCAAACAACTAATCCATCGCCAGGAGTTGGGGATAAGTTTAAGGTGTCTTATATATTAAAATTAAAAATGGACGGTGGAATGGCTTCCATTTCACACAATGGAATAAAAGTCTCTAAGCCAGACTTTAGTGATGGTTTTGTTGTTTCTCAAGAAGGAAATGAATCTACAGGTTTTGGAGGTTTTGGTTCTAGAGAAATGACCATATCTAAATATTCATTTATACTACAAGCAAAAAAGAAAGGCACTTTTAAAATTGATCCACTTTCATTTACAATGAACGGTGACGAAATCAAATCAGGGATTTTTACAATAAATGTTGGAAAAGGAAACCCAAATGCTAAAATTGAAACTTCAGATCCTAATCTATTTGCCCGTATTGAAGTAAGTAAAAGAAATCCTTACAAAGGAGAAGCGGTTACTGTAAGTTACAAAGTTTATACGCGATATAATGGTTTTGGTATAGAAGACTATGAAATCCCAATGGTTAATGGCTTTTGGAAGGAAGAAATAAAGGCTCCTGGAAATGGGTGGCCACAAACCACACAAACCGTAAATGGATTAAACTACTATGTAATTACACTAAAAAAAGAAGTAATTATTCCTCAAAAAACAGGAAAACTAAAGTTTGATCCTATGCCAGTAACTGCTTTAATTGGGAGGTCACTTTTTAATCGTGGACAACAAAAACAAATAAGTAGTAATGCTCCAACAATAACTGTAAAAAGTTTACCTACTCCTACTCCACCAAATTTTTCTAATCAGGTAGGAAGTAACTATAAAATTAATTTAGCATACTCTACAAATACATTAAAAACCAATGAACCATTAGATGTAAAATTAAAAATAAGTGGTAAAGGAAACTTAAAACAACTTACAGCACCATCACTAAATTTCCCACAAGATTTTGAAGTTTTTGATCCAGAAATAAAAGAAAATGTAAAAGTTGGAAGTAGTGGAATAAATGGAAGTAAGTCTTTTAATTTCTTAGTTATTCCTAGACATAGAGGAACTTTTGAGTTACCAGAATACTCGTTTACATACTTTGATGTAAATACTAAAAAGTATAAAACATTAACTCACCCAAGTAAAACTATTACAGTAAATAAGGGAGACAATGAAGTAGTAACAACAAATGGAAATAACTCAACAAATACAACTAAACAAAATGTAGAAATATTGAATTCCGACATACGTCATATTGATGAACAAACTAGACTTTTTGCAAAGAAAGATACCTTTTACAATACAACAACTTATTGGATACTAGTTATTTTACCATTATTTGTAGCAGTAGTATTTTACATTATTACGATTCTAAAAAGAACAAGAAATACAGACGAAAATAAATATAAGAGCAAAAACGCTAGTAAATTAGCAACGCAAAAACTAAGAAAAGCTTCAGATTTATTATCGAATAACCAACATCTTGACTTTTATGATGAATTAAACAAAGCACTAAATAACTATTGCTCTCATAAACTTTCTTTACCAATGGCCTCACTTACCAAAGATGCAATTTCAAAAAGTTTAAAAGCTAAAAATGTTTCACCTCAAACAGTAAGTAACCTAATTAAAATTTTAGATCAATGTGAAATGGCTCGTTTCAGTCCAATTACACAAGAGGGTGCAGAACAAACATTAGAAGAGTCTAAACTAATAATTAATCAAATAGAGAAAGATGTTAAAAAATAAGATTTTAATAATACTTACAGTCGTTTCTTTGTTTGCTATAAATACTTTTGCAAATAACGAAACACATGAGACTTTTAATGCAGCAAATAAAGCATACAACGCTAAAGAATATCAAAGAGCAGACGCTCTATACACTAGCCTAGTCAATCAAGAGTATTTTTCAAAAGAGTTATTTTTTAACTTAGGAAATACAAACTATAAACTGGGAAAAATTCCACAAACAATCTATTATTACGAAAAAGCATTAAAGCTTTCTCCTGGAGATGAAGGCATTATTCATAATTTGAAATTGGCTAATAAAAGAATTGCAGATAAAAACACTGTACAAACTTCGCGTAGAATTAGTGATCTTATTTATAGCTACATAAAAGCTTCTGTTAATTTTTGGGCTTACACGTCTGTAGCTATAATGACTTTGGGAGGTCTAGGTTTAATCACTTTTATGACCATACAAAAACTCAAAGTAAAAAAAACAACTTTCTATATTTCAACAGGATTGTTATTAATAGGACTTGTTACAATATATATTGCCCATCTACAAGATAATAAGTTAAGTTCTAAAGAACATGGTATTGTTTTTCAACCATCAGTTGAATTAAAAACAGAACCATCAGACAATTCAAATCCTGCATTTGTACTTCACGAGGGCACTAAGGTTAAATTACTTACAGAAAAAGAAGATTGGTGCGAAATTTCGTTTGGAAAAGGACAAATCGCTTGGATTAAAAAAGAAGCAATAAAGTTATTTTAAAAAAATAAGCATAAAAAAAGGTTCATTATTGAATAATGAACCTTTTTTTATGCTCTAATAAATTCCGATTAAAACGGTAAATCCTCATCGTCGCTTGCATTACTTAAAGAAGTATCTGGCGCAACTGGCTGTG
>CALDTD010000225.1 GCA_937924345.1 uncultured Flavobacteriales bacterium
GTGGTGTTCGAATTCAAATAGCAGATGGTGTCCATCCATTACCAGTAGAGAAGGCTGTAGGCTATATGGATAACGCGCTTTTTGATAAAGTTAGAAATTATGCTGTCAATGGAGGGATTTCTGAATCTTGTGGACTTTGGATAGCAAAAGAAGCGAAAGGGTTGGGTTTAAGTCGTTATTTAATGTGGGCATCTATTTCTTCCTCTAATCAATTATATTTTGATAAAATGTTGGGAATTTGTGCGAGCTACACGTTGGGTTTATTTAGTGATGTTGGCTTTCAAATTGATTATACTTTAGGTAATAAAGGAGGGTTTCCTTATCCAAACGAAAATTATATCGCAAATGTAATTGGAATACTTGATGCGAAAAATATTTTAGGTGCCAATGAATTGGATAAAAATATAATGTTAAATTTACGTGACAATCCTATTCAAACTAGGATAGAGAACCATAAAGGGGGGATCTGTAAAGTAGATTATCACTTAGTTTACAAGAAGGTAGAAAAGGTAAAGTATTATTATGGAAAAAACGCTATCTAGTCTTTTATTTCTTTTATTTCTAAACTGTTGTTTTGCAAATCAAAAAACAATAGAGTTTAATGAATTTTCCAAAATTATAGAGGTAGGAGGTAAGGTTGAGGTTTTTACTGACTCTTCCAATCAATTATCTTTTGAACAAGTTAAAAACGAAACGTTTAAACCAGTTAAAAATATTGTTCCAAACTTAGAAACTACAACCTATACGCATTGGGTAAGGTTTGAAATTAAAAATAATACTAATATTGAAGATCTACTTTTAGAATTTTCTTATCCAACAATAGATTTAGTAAATTTTTATCAGAAAGGCAAAGAAGGGTGGGAGGTTACAAGAACAGGAGAGTCTATTCCTTATTATAATAGAAAGTATTTAGATCCCAACTTCAGATTCGACTGCAAGATTCAAAAAGGGAAGAAAAAAATATATTATTTTGAATTAAAGAGTTCCGATGCAATTCAACTTCCTATAATATTTGGGACGAAAGATGCCATATTTGAATTTGGTTCAAAGCGATTAATTCTTTCTGGAGTTTATTTTGGATTAATGCTAGTAATGATATTTTACAATCTATTTATCTACACACTTGTTAAAGATAAAAGTTATATATATTATGTTATTTATTCTGTAATTATACTATTAACTCAAACAACATTACAAGGTTATCCGTTTAAGTATTTGTGGCCCTCATCTCCAATTTTAGCTAAGTACAGTATTTTTTTCTTTCCAGCTTTGGTTGGTATTGCAGCTTTATTATTTATGAATGAGTTTTTAAAAACTAAAAAGAATTTACCTACTTATTATAAAATTTCACATTATTTGTTTATTCCTTATTTCTTAGCACTTGTTTTATGCTTGTTGGGTAATTTTAAATTTAGTTACAAACTTATTGAAATAACTGCTGGTATAGTTTCACTATTTATGTTGGTAGTAGCCGTAATTATGGTTAATAGAAAATATGAAGCGGCTAGATATTTTTTAGTGGCTTGGGTTATTTTCTTGATTGGAGTTATAGTTTATATTCTAAAAGATTTAGGAGTGCTTCCATTCAATAATTTTACGCGTTATACTATGCAAATAGGCTCTGCGATTGAGGCAGTATTACTATCATTTGCATTAGCATCTAAAATAAATAGCTACAAAAAAGATCGATTAGAAGCTTTACTTGTAAATCAAAAGATTGTTAGGGAACAAAATGTAATATTGGAACAAAAAGTTACAAATCGAACTAGAGAATTAAATTCAACACTTATGAATTTAAAACAAGCTCAATCAAAGCTAGTTGAAGCTGAAAAAATGTCATCTCTTGGATTATTAACTGCTGGAATTGCTCACGAAATAAATAATCCAATTAATTTTGTTTCGTCTAATATTCATCCACTAAGGCAGGATATAAATGATTTTAAAACAATTCTAAATGAGTATGAGAAACTCCAGAAGTTTACAAGTTCTGAAGTTCTTGAAGAAAAACTTAAAGAGATTGAAGAGTTAAAAAAAGAATTAGATTACCAATACTTAAAAGAAGAGTTAGATATTATAATAAATGGAATAGAAGAAGGTGCTTCAAGAACAGCTGAGATTGTTAGAGGTTTAAGAACTTTTTCTAGAATAGATGAAAATGAGTTATCTAAGGTCGATGTAAATGAAGGAATAGAAAGCACATTAATTCTTGTAAGAAATAAGACAAAAGATATTGAAATATTAAAAGAATTAGGCGATATACCTAAAGTCTTTTGTAATGCTGGTAAATTGAATCAATTATTTATGAATTTAATAGATAATGCAATTTATGCTGTTAAAGATATAAATGAAAAAGGAAGAATAAGTATCAAGTCTGATGTTAAAAGTAATGATAAACATAAAGTTTTTATTCAGATTACAGATAATGGAAAAGGAATATCTGCAGACATAATGAATAAGATATTTGATCCTTTTTTTACAACAAAAGATGTAGGAGAGGGAACTGGGTTAGGTTTATCTATTGTTAAAAGTATTGTAGATGAAATGGAGGGACAAATAAAGGTTGAATCCGCTGTTGGGCAAGGAACTACTATTACTCTGATTTTAAATAACGAAATATGAATAGTAAAAAAATAAAGATTTTATATATAGATGATGAACTACTAAACCTTAGTGCTTTTAAAGCTTCTTTTAGAAGAGAATATGAAGTTTTTACAGCAAAATCTACTAAAGTTGCTAGAGAAGTATTAGAAAAAGAAGAGGTGCATATTATTATATCTGATGAGAAAATGCCTGAAGAAACTGGGGTTCAGTTTTTTAAAAAAATATTAACTGAGTATCCAAAGCCTATTAGAATCCTTTTAACAGGTTATTCCGAAAAGCATATTATAGATGACGCTCTAGAAAATGGTAAGGTTTTTAAATGTCTTTATAAACCTTGGAATGAGGATCTAATAAAGGATACTATACAGAAAGCATTTGATTTGTGGTCAAGTCAAAATGTATAGCGTTTACTTCTTATCCTTAAGTTTTGAGATTATTTCTTTAACCTGATTGATTAATGAATTCTTACCATCGTTATTTATAATAAAGTCAGCATAACTATTGCGCTCAGCTTCACTAATTTGATGTTGAATTCTATTTTTTACAGCCTCTAAATTGGAGTTGTCTCTATTTAAAACTCTATTTATTCTAACTTCTTCTGGAGCATTTACCACAACTATTTTATTCAGTGTTTTAAATGCTCCACTTTCTATAAGTATAGCAGCTTCTTTTATTATAATTTCTGCAAACTTGTGTTTGTTACACCAAATTTTAAAATCTTCACCGACTTTTGGATGTACGAGTTGGTTTAAAGCTTTTAAAAGAGTCTTGTCTTTAAATACCTTTTCTGATATATAAGATCGGTTTAATTGCTGCTCTTTAGTATAAGCATTGTCACCTAACAAACCTTTGATTTCTTTTACAAGTTCTTTGTTCTCAATCATTAGCACTTTTGCACGCTTGTCCGAGTTGTAAATAGGAATCCCAAACTGGAGAAATATATTGGCAACGGTCGTTTTGCCACTTCCAATTCCACCCGTTAGACCAATCTTAATCATAGATTACTTTGCAGTATTCATAATTGCAGAAGCATCAGAAACAATAGCACTCTTTTCTATTTTTAGTTTTGTTCCTCCTTCGCAAGCGATTACAACTGTAGTATCATTAACTGTAGTTATTTTTCCGTGTATTCCACCAAGGGTAATAATTGCATCTCCTGGTTTTATCTCAGAAATATATTTCTCTAACTCCTTTTTCTTTTTCTGTTGTGGACGAATCATAAAAAAATAGAAAACCACAAACATGGCAACTATCATTATAATATTCATCATAGCCGATCCGCCTCCTGCAGCTTGTAATAATGTAAAGTTCATTTTTTATTTAGTTTAATTAGGTTAAAGTCTTATTTCTGTCCAACAACAATTCCTTGTATCGATAGTTTTTTTGTCGAAGGAATTGTATTGGCAACTATAGAAATTGTTTTCTCGTTTTTACCTGTGTTCTTTGGTGTAAATTCAAAAGGTATTTCTGCTGACTCTCCTGGAGGAACAGGTTCTTTTGGCCAACCTTTCAAAACAGTACATCCACAAGACGCTTTTACATCGTAAAGTAATAATGCTGTTTTTCCCGTATTGGTGAATTTAAATGAATGTTTAATAGAAGAACCAATTGCTAAATCTTCAAACTCAAATAATTCATTTTCAAATGTCATTATTGGAGCCGTTTCAGGGTCTGGACTAATCATATCTGCCGTAATCTCTTTGTGCTCATTTTTATCGGTTAGTTTACATTGCGTAAACGAACCAATTGCTAAAAGTGATAATATAAATAGTTTATTCATGTTAAATGTTCTTAAGGAATTTGAAAGTTAATTATTACGTTGGCATTAGAAGTCCCTTTTTCTGTTAAAGTTAAAGGAATATCAAAGTTACTGTTTATGTAGTCTCCACTGGAAAAACTATGATCTCCATTAGTATCATAAATAGCATTCACAAAGTATGAACCAGGATGCATATAATTAAAATTAAAGGTGGCAGTAATACTTGCATCAACAAACACGTATCTAGACCTATATTTTAAATTGTTAGGATTAAATGCAAGACCATTGAATAGCGGCTGTGTACTTACAATAATTAATATTTTATTATTTGTATTGATATTGTTAGGGTTGGTAATATTGATGTTTACAGTCGAGTTTCCTAGATAAGGTTGGTCACCTTCTGGATAAGGATCTTCTATAGCTGAATAAAAAACAGCGTCTGTTTGTCCATCAAAAGTTATAGAAAAGTCTTTTGTCATTTCTTTTTGAGGATAATTAAATAAAGTTAAGGCATCTTGAGTAGAAGTATTATCTTTTAATTTTGCTTTCCATTTCATGTGAGTAACTGCTGTAGAGAGCGTATTGAATTGATTAGTGTAAACATGCATAATCAAGCTATCTTGTTTAAACTTAATGTTGGTATATACTCTGTTTTCTCCAGCTACAGGGTCTACAAATTTATAAACTGTTTCTGACTGAGTTTCATTTACACTTTCAATAACTTGATAAGCATTACGAACAGAGCCTGCAAAGCCTCCACCATTCCTAAAAGCTAATTTATATTCATTGCTATGTTTTACGATAAAAAAGCTCATAAAGATATCATTTACAGAATCTAGTTCATTTTTAGCAGAAACTTGCGAAGGAGATATAGGTCTAAAATCAACAATCCATTCTGGGTAACTTCCCAAGGGAGTAGGTGAGGTAACAGGACCATTCCAAATCCCAGGTAATTTTTCTAAAATACTGTAGCCTTTAACATTAGTAGAATTGTCGATTGGAGGCAACTCTTCATCACATTCTACTTGTTCTAATATGCAAGAACCATCATCTTT
>CALDTD010000226.1 GCA_937924345.1 uncultured Flavobacteriales bacterium
ATTAACACCAATCTCAATAAACTATCTACAATTGACCAACGAAAGTGATGCTTTTTTAGAAGTGTTAGAGAATAACTCTTTTTTAAAACGAAGCTTCGAACAACAATTTATTACAGCACTATCCTACTCGTTAAACTACGACAATAGTGGGAATTTAAAAAAGCGCAGTCGTGTTAAATTAAAATACAATTTTGAAATAGCTGGTAACCTTCTTAATTTACTTGGTAGCCAAAAAGAAGGAGATTCTAGTAAAAGTTTTCTTGGTTTAGAATACGCCCAATACGTTAAGACCGACCTCGATTTAAGTTATCAGTATGATATTAATAAAAAAGGTCAAACATTAGTTGGTCGTATATTTAGTGGAATAGGTATCCCCTATGGTAACTCTAAAACTTTACCTTATATAAAACAATACTTTTCTGGTGGAGCTTATAGCGTAAGAGCTTTTCAAATACGTGGTTTGGGTCCAGGTATATATAACCCTCCAAACAATGATAATTTCTTTTTTGACCGCTCTGGTGATATAAGATTAGAAACTAATTTAGAGTATCGTTTTCCAATTTACTATTATCTTAAAGGAGCATTATTTATAGACGCGGGTAACATCTGGAATATAAATAATAATATTGTTGGCGGGCAATTTACAAGTAATTTTATTAATGAATTGGGTATCGGAACAGGATTTGGACTTCGATTAGATGTTCAAGGTTTTGTAATTCGATTGGATTTAGCTGCACCTTTAAAACAACCCGCAGACACTTGGGAGTTTAATTATGAAAACCCTGTTCTAAATTTTGCTATCGGCTACCCATTCTAATCTGTCTTAGTTTTAGTTAACCACCTTGGTAATACTATAGAACCAATAAACAAGTATGGATAATAACTAATTAATCGCCAAAGAATAGCGAAAATTATTGCTGTTCCTACTGGTATAAATTCTCCCAAGAAGACAGTAAAAGTATATTCTGCTACTCCACTACCACCTGGAGTTGGACTGATTAACATTAAAATCCACATTCCTAACTCTCTTGCATAAAGCTTAAAATGATCAGTTACCCCTAAAGAAACAAAACCTTTAATAATAAAATTTATTACCATAAATCTTCCTGTCCAAGCAATTGCAGTTGCTAAAAAAGGTTTTAACCAATAGGAAAAAGATTTTCCTTTTAAATTCTTAGAAGCTAACTCTATCTCTGCTCCTGTTTGTAAAGCTTTTTCTCTCCATCTTTTTAAGATCGGAAGTAAAAACATAGTACCAAGAAAACTTTTCACGCCCTTTGGTTTTAATATTAATCCTACAAACAATAAACTAAAAAAGAACAATACAAACCCATAAGCTAACCAAAACAACCCTTCAACACTAAACTGAATCCCAAAGATTTCTTTTCCTTCTAGCGGAGGAAAAAAAGTAGATTGACCGATGGCAAAATAAACTAGTGGAATCATTAGCAAAAAGAAAAGATTATCAAACATGGTTGTAATCATAACCATGGCTGTAGCCTTACCCAAAGCGATTTTTTCTCTATTTAAAATAAACATGGCTAAAGCAGCTCCACCAACAACTCCTGGCGTTAAAGAAGATGCAAATTCCCAAACAGCAACTACATTAAAACTTTGTTTCCAAGAAAGTTCCTTATCGGTTAGCATTCGAATACGATACATGTACATAACATCTCGTAATAACATCATACTCCAAGCTAATAAAACCCAAAGCACTGTATAAAACGACCAACTTATTGATTGTAATAGTTCTTTATAAGTAATTAAATTAAAGTTTCCATTATTCTTAACCGAAATGAACTCATTTAAGTCGTTATATTGAATAATACCATCTCCATTAAAATCTTTCCACTTATAATCTCCTAGCCCAACTGCAACTTTCTCGAAACGAACTTCACTAAGGTTGAAGTAAAGCAACAAACCAGATACTAAAAGTCCAACAAGAACTGGAATAATAATTTTACTGTTTTTAAACTGTTTTGATATGTCGTTTTCTTGAAGAGGCACTATTCAGAATAAGCCTCAATTAATAACTTTAAAATAGACTGAGCAGCTTTACTAATTTTAGTTCCAGGTCCAAAAACAGCAGCAACTCCTTTATCAAATAAATATTGATAATCTTGTTGTGGAATTACTCCTCCAGCAATAACCATGATATCTTCTCTACCTAACTTTTCTAGTTCTTTCATTACTTGAGGAACAAGCGTCTTATGCCCTGCTGCTAAAGAAGATACACCTAAAATATGCACATCATTTTCTACTGCTTGTTTTGCAGCCTCAGAAGGTGTTTGGAATAGCGGTCCAATGTCAACATCAAATCCAATATCAGCAAAAGAAGTCGCTACAACTTTAGCACCTCTATCGTGCCCATCTTGTCCCATTTTAGCCACCATAATACGTGGACGACGACCTGCAACTTTTTCAAAATCTTCAGATAACTGAGTTGCAATTTCAAAATCTTTATCTCCCATAGCTTCTGTAGAATAAACTCCCGAAATAGAGCGAATAGTTGCTTTATAACGTTTAAATGATTTTTCTAAAGCATCA
>CALDTD010000227.1 GCA_937924345.1 uncultured Flavobacteriales bacterium
GGGGTTAAATTCCAAAATGCATTGGCTACATTACCCAAACCAAGCTCTGGTAAATTAGCTGTCGTTGGTTTTATTCCAAATTCATTCATTATATTTAATTTATAGTTTGTTTAACAAAAGTACGATATCTAGTTTTGAAGCTCGTTTAGATTAACAATACTTTTACACTATTGTTGTTAATTATTAAAAATATTACTTTTTAATGGTCTCAAATTTTACGATGTAAGCGTCACTAAACTTTGTGTTTTTTATTTCTTTTAAAGCTTTTTTTGCATCTCTTTTATCTTCATAAGCACCTACATAATATTTATAATTAAAAGTGGATGTGGAGTTTGTGATTTTAGCTTCTTCTATAGGTTCGTTTAGTTTCTTAAAGTCTGGATTGTCTAAAGAAACAGGTCCAGTAGAAGCCATTATTTGTATTTTCCAAACGGGGCCTTCAACTTTTTTTACTGGCTTTTTATCACCTGGTTTACGCATTTCTATATTATGTTTTTTCTTTAAATAGTCTCTAAATCCTCGAAAGACTGCAGATGCAATTAAATCTTGACCTCGATCAGAGTTTAGATACGCTTCTTCAGCTTTATTGGTCATAAATCCAGTTTCTACTAAGACGGCAGGCATTTTACTATCTTTCAAAACCATCAAATTTCTAATTCTATCAGGGCGTAACTTTAAACCTCGACTATTTCTACCGGCTCTAGTTTTAAATTGTTTTTCAATTTCTAATCCTAATTCTCTACTTATTTTACTGTTAATATCGTGAACGTGAGTTTCTGTCCCAAAAACCAATGGGTTTTTGGCCGAGTTACAATGTATAGATATAAAGTAGTTAGCATTGGCTTTATTACCAATATTAACACGATCTTTTAATTCTATAAAAACGTCAGTTGTTCGAGTGTAAATAACTTCTACTTTATGTCCTAAATATTGTGTTATGTAATTGCCAAGTTTATTAGCAATAAGTAAGTTTAAATCTTTTTCTACTTTGAAACCTTTTGTCATATTAAGATTGCCAGGGTCGCTACCACCATGACCAGCATCAATAACAACTTTAATTTTGTTAGTTTCTTGAGCATTTAAAACGATTGTAGCGAAAAGAAAAAATAGTGCAAGGAAAACTTTCATAAGTTACTTTTCTAAAGTTCGAGTTATAAATTGTAGTTTATCGTTCCAATAAATATTTGTTGTGATTTCTGTAATCATAATTCCTCTACTGGTAGAAGCATGTATCATATATAAAAGATCCTTATCTACTTCGCTTATTATTCCTACATGGTTTATTTTATTTTTATTTCTTCCAAAAAAGACTAAGTCTCCTACTTGAGCATTTTTTTGTTTTACTTCTTTAAATTGTAATGCTTGTGCCTTGGAAGTTCTGGGTAGCGAAATGTTATTTTTTGCCATAACATATTGTGTAAATCCAGAACAATCAAATCCTTTTGGTGTAATTCCACCGTATTTATATTTAGTTCCAATATGTTTTTTAGCTTCTTTTAATATGTTTTTTTGTTGTTTTTTTATAGAAGTTTCCTTTACTTCTTCGGGAGCATCTTCAGGTATAATTATCAAGGGTGCTTTTTCCTTAATTACTGGTTTTGTTTTTGTAATTTCTTTAAAAGTCGCTTTGTGCTTAAATAAAGCAGAATATTCTTTGTACTTTTCTTCAGCAGCTTTAGAACTACCTTCTTTTTCTAATTCACGAATAGCATTAACCAAACCACTTTGTAAATCATAAATATAAACACCATAAGTAATATCATATTCTGATAAGGTATCTAAAGCAACAAAAGCTTTAAAATTAGAAAGTGCATTTTCTGTGCTATATTTCTTTTTATCTTTTGCTAATTGATATTCTGCTAAAGCTTCAAATAGTTTTAATGGTGCATTACTTTTATACTTGGCTAATGCTTGTAGTTTCTTAGTTTTTTTCAATACGGTTATATAGTTTCCTTGATCGTAGAGCATTTCAATTTTGTCAATATTTCTGTCTTGACTAAAAGTAAAACTACTTGTTAATGTACTTAAGAAAAGTACAAGCATTATGTATTTAAAAAACTGCATATATCTTTACAAATGAAATAAAATAAATAATTTGTTTCAATACCTAAGAAAATAGTATGCCAACAAATTATTGTTAACTCTTAACAACTTCTTAACTTAGTGAACAGAAGATCTATTAATTTTTAATCATTAAGGTTTACTTTTTATTATTTTTGCTAAAAAAAACGATGAAACATACAGAAGTTAAAACAGGTGAAGGCCTTGGAGATATTAAGTTCGGAATTACAAGAGATCAATTAGTAGATATACTAGGACAACCAACCGAAAAAGATGGTTTTTCTTACGAAGGTGGAGAAGAAATTGATACTGAAGCTTGGCATTATGATGAATTAGAAGTTTCTTTTTCTTTTGATAAGGATGATGATTGGCGTTTAGGAACAATTGCGTCGAGCTCTGAAGAAACAACTTTTGGAGGAGAAAAAATAATCGATTTAGATGTAGATTCTTTGATGAATTTATTAAAGAACAAAGGTTATGATGATGTGCATTCTGAGGATTTATCAACTGATGAAATTCCAAATCATCATGTTGTAACTATTGATGAAGAAAGTATTAATTTTTGGTTTGAAGACGGTGAATTGTCGGAAATTCAATGGAGTCCAAATTGGGAGAATGAAGAAACGATTATTTGGCCAAACTAATCTAAAATAGTTTTTTATAAAAAGCTCAGGGCGATATGTCTTGAGCTTTTTTCTTTTTTATAATTGAATTAATGGGAGTTTTTCGTTTTAAACAATTTAATATTCGTCAAGATAACACCGCAATGAAAATTGGAACCGATGGTACTTTATTGGGTGCTTGGTTTAGTGTTAAAAATGTAAACAAAATCTTAGATATTGGAACAGGTACAGGCGTTATTGCTTTAATGGCTGCTCAACGAAACACCAAAGCAAAAATAACAGCTTTAGAAATTAATAAAGATGCAATTATAGACGCAACTTTTAATATAAATGAATCTCCTTGGTCAGATAGAGTGGAGTTAATAAATAAGGGCTTACAAGAGTTTACTACAAAAGAGAAATATGATGTAATTGTATCAAACCCTCCTTTTTTTGAAAATAGTTTACGATCAGATTCCAATAATAGAAATAACGCGCGTCATACCGATTCATTACATTATTCAGATATTTTAACTTTTGCAGAAGAACGCTTGTCTGATAATGGTAGGGTAGCATTAATATTACCTGTAGAAAATGCAGAACAATGTATTCGAATAGCAAAAGATTATAACTTGTACTTAAAGCGAAAAACCTATGTAAAGCCAGTTCCTCATAAGCCAGCTCACCGTATAGCTTTTGAGTTAACTAATCAAGTTATTTCTAAACCAGAGGAAAACGTATTGATTGTAGAAACCGGAAAACGACATGATTATACAGAAGATTACATTGCTATGTGCAAAGATTTTTACATTATAATGTAAGTTTTCTGTTTTTGAAAACATTGGCTATTCTAATTCTTTCGTTATTCTTCTTTTTGTTTTACATTTACTAGTACGTGGGTATTCATTTAAAATATAGATTATTCGTTCTTGTTTTTTTTCTAGTTCAAGCTATTTTTGGGCAAGATATTCACTTTTCCCAATTCGATTTGTCGCCGCTTAATTTAAACCCAGCGCAAACAGGTCAATTTGTTGGGGACTATCGTTTTGTTGGTAATTATAGAACGCAATGGTCATCTGTTACAGTTCCTTACAATACTTTTAGTTTTGGTGCTGATGCAAGAAATTTTTTACCACAGAAAAATTTTGCAGGAGGCATACAAATTAATCAAGATGTTGCAGGAGATTCTCGATTTAGAACTTTTCAAACGAACGTATCAGGTTCTTATTTAACGCCTGTTTCTGAAGATTCAACTCAAAACTTATCCTTTGGTTTGCAAGCAGGGGTTACGAATAAAAATATTTCTTATGATCCTTTATTTTTTGATGTTCAGTTTGATGGATATATTTATAACCCTAACTTATCAACACAAGAAAATTTTGCAAAAAGCAGTAAAACTTATTTAAATCTAAATTCTGGAATTGCTTATTTTAATCAAATAGAAAAGCGAAAAAAAATAGGTGCCGGAATAGCTTTATTTAATATTACCAAGCCCGATCAAAGTTTTTACAACGAGGCAGAGATAAAGTTAGATAGGAGGTTAGTAATTCATGCAAATGCGGAGTGGGCGGTAAGTGAAAAAATTAATGTATTGCCAAGTTTAATTTATTTAAGACAAGGAAAGTATAACGAGTTTAATTTTGGTGGCTCAGGAAAATATATTCTTACAGATTTTATTGGGATGTACAGAGCAGTTTGGTTGGGGATTTATTATAGAAACAAAGATGCAGGTTTTTTTACCGCTGGGATGGATTATGACAATTGGAAAATTGGGTTAAGTTACGATATAAATACTTCTACATTAGTTCCTGCAAGTAGAAGGCGTGGAGGGTTAGAATTAGCGTTGATTTATATTATAAATAAAATACCTTTCAAGCGAATTCAACATCGAGTTTGTCCAGATTATATTTAAATGTTAGTTTTTGGACATACTATAGAGGAATTAGAATTAGTCGCTTCTACAAATGATTACTTGTTAGATAAGTCTAGGAAACAAAGGTTATTTGAAGGAGAAGTTGTATTTACTCATTTTCAAACAAAGGGGAGAGGGCAACGAGAAAATAGTTGGGAAGCATTACCAGGCCAAAACTTATTATTTTCTGTGTTTACTTTACCGACTTTTTTATTGGGTGATAACTTTTTCTTATTAAGTAAGGTAGTCGCTTTGGCTTTAAAAGAAGTAGTAGAAGAAATTTGTATAAATGATAATGTAGAGATAAAATGGCCAAACGATATTTATGTTAATAAAAAGAAAATCGGAGGAATTTTAATCGAAAATCAATTTAAGGGAAATTTAATCAAACAAGCCGTAATCGGTATTGGGTTGAATGTAAATCAAACAGCTTTTGAAACAAATAACGCTATAAGTTTAAAGCTTTTAACTTCAAAACAGTTTGAAATAAAAAAAGTTTTAGAGTTAGTATTACAACGATTAGAATATTTTTATCTCAGTTTAAAATGGGGCAAAAATAAAGAGATAGAGTCACTTTATTTAGAGGGTCTAATGAACTTAAACATTGAAGCAAATTATTTAGTTGATTCCTCTTCGGTTAAAGGAATTATAAAGCAGGTTAAAAATAATGGAGTATTAGAAATTGAAATCAATAAAGAAACAAAGTGTTTTCAATTTAAAGAAATCCGTTTTTTGATTTGAGTTATAAATACATTTATTTCTAATAAAAGCTAAAAAATAATATTATTTATAACTTAAGTTACTATGGTTCCATTTACCATATTTTAGATAAAGGAAAGACATTATAGCTAAACAGCCAAAATAGATAAATTCAACACACCAAACTTCTGAAATATTTGGAGAGAAATAGTTGACTAATATATATGCTGAAGTAAGATAAATCGTAATGTTTATTGATTCGATTAAAAGCGAAACTTTTGTTTTTCCTGTTCCTACTAAAGCATTAAAAAGTATGAATGCCACTGAGAAAAAGAATAAAACTACATTTATTATAGATAGTATGTGTAAAGTTGCTTCTATTAACTGATTGTTGAGTTCGTAAAAAAGAATAATTTCTCGACCAAAACTAGTTGTTATTAAAACCACAACAGCAGATGAAATTAAAGTAAGTACAAGCATTCTTTTAATTAAAATGAAAATATACTGACTTTGATTAGCACCAATTAAGTTACTTACAAGTGTGTTTACTGCTGTACTAAAACCTAAAAGAGGAATCATCATTACCATATAAATACTTCTTATTACATGAGAAATCGCTAATTCATTTTCGCCTAATTGTTCTATAATGGAGAAAAATACAAACCATGATCCAAAAGTCAAGCTATTTTGAATAACGATTGGTGTAGAAATTGATAAAATTGATTGTATGTTTTTCCAATTAAGATGAAAAGAAAAAGAGATGTTATAGAATTTAAAATCTACTTTTTTAAAACAATAAACCACAAAAAAGATTACTCCAATAAATTCTGAAATTACTGATGCTATGGCTGCTCCAGCTATATTTAATGTGGGTAGCCCAAAGTGGCCGAAAATTAAACCATAGTCTAAAATAATATTTGTAAAAGCAATACTCAAAGAGGCATAGAACAGCACTTTTGTGTTTTTTGTCGCAACAAAAAAAGCAATAAATAAGAAGTTTATAAAAGCAAATAGCAATCCGAATGATCTATATTTAACAAAAGTGATTGCTGCATCTGCAATATTTACCGATTGTGAAATGCTTTCTGCTATATAGGGATAAAGGAACTGCAATCCGACAAATAAAAGAATACTAGTCGGAATAAATAAGTAAAAAGTTTGCTTGACTATTTTTCCTATTTCTTGATATTCTTTTGCACCATTTGCATTTCCCATTAAAAGCTGAGCTCCTGTACTTATCCCTAAACCAATTGTTACAATTAAAAAGTAAAATAATGCACCATTTCCTGCAGCTCCGAGAGCGATGTTTCCTAGTCTACTTAAAAATAAAGTATCGATTACAGTTACTAAATTTTGTGATACACCACTAATAATTATAGGCAGGGTAAGTTTCCAAATTGATATGTAGGAGATTGAAGTACTCAAGGGGTGATTAATATTTAAGAATTAAATTAAAAAACGATTTTCAATAAATATAAAATAAATAGACAATAGTTAAAAACTATGTTCTAAATTTGAGTCAATCTGATAGATTTAGAAAAGTCATTTAAATGAAATTAAGTTTCATACAAACACACAATGAAGAAAAGTTAAAAGTACTCTTACTTTTATTAATAATTTTATTGTCAAGACTTCCTCAACTTTTAAATCCAAATTTACTAATAGATGGAGATGAAGGTATAGTGGGAGTCATGACTTTAAATTTTCTTAAAGGAGAAGGATATCCTTACTTTTTTGCAAGTCAGTCTTATGGGTTAACTATTGTAGAGGTGATATTTATTTCAATTTCGTTTCTTTTGTTTGGTGTTTCAGCATTAAGTTTAAAGTTAGCTTTACTCGGTCTTTGGTCTCTAGGAGTTGTATTTTTTTATGAAGCTTTAAGAAATTTTTCACCATCCAATAATTGCTTTGCTTTCATAATTATAGTCTTATTTATTTTATTTCCATCTTGGCAGGTTTGGTCTATGAAGGCAAGAGGAGGTTATGTAACAGCATTTTCAGCTTTTTCAATTATACTTTTTTTGTTGTCAAAATTGAATAACTCTATTATAATAAAAAGTTTATTTATAGGTTTTTTTAGTGTTGTGATATATCAAGCGCAACCATTATGGTTAGCTGGTTTAGCACCAATATTGTTTTATTTCTTTGGAGTCAATTATCAATTAAAAAGAAATGTCTTTTTTTTAGTAGGAGTTACCTTTGCATTAATTTACTTCTATTACATTAAGTTAGAAGTCTCACATTTTACCAAACCACCAATTTTCAAAGAAAGTATTTCTATTGTCAATAATTTAAAAGTAATACCAGGTTTTATTTATGATAACCTGTTGGGAGGATATTATTATACTGATAATTTGAATTTTACTTCTGTAGCATCATCAATACTTGTAGTTGTTTACTTAATAGTTATTAGTTATATATTGTTTCATTCTATCTTAAAACATCGAAAAATTAATTTTTCAATGTTTTCAATTATGTCATTTTTATCTACCCTTTGTTATTTGTTTATTTTAAAACTGGATTCGCCAAGGTATTTACTACCTCTTTCGCAATTAGGATTTGTTTTAATTTATATTTATTCAGCTAAAGAGTTTAAAGTTTCTGGATTAAACCTCTTTCAATTACTCCCTTTAGTTTGTCTTGGTATTATCAGTGCGTATTCTTTTTATAATTACAAGTTTGAAAATAGGAGCGAGCCAAACATGAAGAACTTGATCACTAGTTTGAATGAAGAGAATAAAACACATGTTTATTTTAAACATAGTCTTTTGGAATGGCAAATAATGTTTTATTCAAAAAAAGAGATAACGGGGCGATCTTTTTCCAAGTTTGATAGGTTTCCTAAAATTGTTAGTGAAGTCGATTCTGTTTTATATCATGACGCTGATAAAGTGGCAATCGTAGATTATTACAATTATACAACTATGAATAATTCATCAACGGATGATGTTAAAATTATTGATGAACAATTTATTATTCGTAATAGCGTAACTAAAGATGAATTGTTAAATGAAGGTTTTATTTTTAAGAAAGGTCTATTTGACAACTAGATTATACAGTGTCTAACAAAACAAAGGCCAATTCATAAGAATTAGCCTTTGTTAAATCATTAGCGATGTTGATTAAGCAACAATAACTTCTTCTACTTTGTTTGCAGCATCTTGCAATGTAATTGCAGAGTGTACATTTAAACCAGAATTATCTATTATTTCTTTTG
>CALDTD010000228.1 GCA_937924345.1 uncultured Flavobacteriales bacterium
AGAGAAGATCCTATGGACTTACAACGTTTGAAAGAAGCTGCTGAAAAAGCTAAGATTGAATTATCTAGTACAACATCTACAGAGATTAACTTGCCATATATTATGCCAGTAAACGGTGTTCCAAAGCACTTGGTAAGAACGTTAACAAGAGCTAAGTTTGAGCAATTAATCGACGATTTAATTAAGAGAACAATAGAGCCATGTAAATCTGCATTAAAAAATGCTGGATTAAACACAAGCGATATTGATGAGATTATATTAGTTGGTGGATCGACGCGTATCCCTGCAATTCAAGAAGCAGTAGAAAAATTCTTCGGAAAAGCACCATCTAAAGGAGTTAATCCAGATGAGGTAGTTTCTTTAGGAGCGGCTATTCAAGGAGGTGTATTAACAGGAGAAGTTAAAGATGTTCTTTTATTAGATGTTACACCATTATCTTTAGGAATTGAAACAATGGGAGGTGTAATGAATAAATTAATAGAAGCTAACACTACGATTCCAACGCAAAAGTCGCAAGTGTTCTCTACAGCTGTAGACAACCAACCTTCTGTAGAAATCCATGTTTTACAAGGAGAACGTTCTATGGCAACTGACAACAGAACAATTGGTAAGTTTCACTTAGATGGTTTACCTCCAGCACAAAGAGGGGTTCCACAAATTGAAGTAGCATTTGATATTGATGCAAATGGAATTATTACTGTTAAAGCTACTGATAAAGCTACTGGAAAAGCTCAAGATATTAGAATTGAGGCTTCATCTGGATTAAGTGAAGAAGAAATCGAAAAAATGCGTCAAGAAGCAGAAGCAAATGCTGATGCTGATGCGAAGAAGAAAGAAGAAATTGAAATCTTAAATCAAGCAGATAGTTTAATCTTCCAAGTTGAAAAACAACTAAAAGAAAACGGAGATAAATTACCAGCTGATAAAAAGACTGAAATTGAAGAAGCTCTTAAAAACTTAAGAATGGCACATGCTACGAAAGAAGTTGATTCGGTTAAACCAGCAATGGATAAATTGAACGAAGTATTCCAAGCGGCTAGTCAAGATATGTACGGAGGTGCTCAAGGGCAGCCAGGTGCAGAAGCGCAACAACCAGGTGCAGAAGCAAATGGTGGTGACGAAGAAGTAACTGATGTAGATTTTGAAGAAGTAAAATAATTAATCTTCACAAATAAACTTAAAACTCCATTGCTTAATTGTAATGGAGTTTTTTTTGCTGAAATATTTATTTTTTTTAAATTATGAAAAAATTAAACGAATTAGAAAGTAAAATAGCAATTGAAAAACTTCCAAATTGGGAATTAAAAGATGAGGCAATATTTAGATCTTTTCAATTTAAAGACTTTAAAGAGGCTATAAATGCTATTAATAAAATGGTTCCTATTGCAGAATCTATGAATCATCATCCAGAACTTTTTAATGTCTATAATCGTTTAGAAATAACCTTAACCACACACGATGTGAAAGGACTAAGCACGTTAGATTTTGAGTTTGCCGAGAAAATAGAAAATCTTTTTGTTTAGCTAACTCTATAATTTTTTTTCGTTATGAAAACAGCAACAATAGTACAACTAAAAAAGGAATTAACTTTATTACCAAAAGAAGCCCTGATTGAAGCCTGCTTAACCGTTGGAAAATACAAGAAAGAAAACAAGGAACTACTCTCCTATTTACTATTTGAAAAAGACGACGAAGAAACGTTTATTGCAGAGCTAAAAACTGAAATATCAGAAGCATTTAAGAATATTGAAACCAGTAGCTTTTATTACATTAAAAAAAGTGTACGGAAAATATTAAAAGACATAAAAAAACATATAAAATTTTCTAAAAAGAAAGAAACAGAAGTACGCTTACTCATTCATTTTTGTGAAGAATTAAATAAGATGGAACCTCTGAGAAAATGGAATATCACCTTATCAAATATTTATGATCGACAGCTTGCTTTATTAGAAAAAGCAAAAAACACTCTACACGAAGATTTACAATATGATTTTGAGGATCAAATAGAAGCATTAAAAGAATTTTAAAGTCCTCTCGCCCATTCAGGTCGCAAATTGGATTGATCTTTAAGTGCTTGATTAATTTGATTTAAAAACTGTTGTTTATCTTTTCCTAGCCTACCTTTTAACACCAAATAATTTGAGGCATGATCACTTCTAAAAACAGTTTCATTTAGTTCTAGATTTTCAATAAATAGTTTCAACTCGGTTATTAATTCCAACGTATTCATTTCTTGGTATTCTCCCTTAAACTCTGTTCTATATTTTTCTACACCATAAGGAAAACTCAACACTAAAGTAGATGCAAATTCGGGCTGAATTTTATTGATTAACTCAGCAGACTTTAACGCATGTTGCCTGCTAAATAACTTTCCACCAAGACCAATTAAAACCATGACTGAAGCTTTAATTCCAGCTGCTTTTAATTTTGACATTGCACGTTCAGAACTTTCGAAAGTCTCTTTCTTGGTAATTAAATCCAATACTTCATCATCACCAGACTCTATGCCTACATAAAGTAATTCTAGACCAGCATTCCTTAATTCCTTGAGTTCTTCTATACTTTTCTTATTTATATTAGAAGGTAA
>CALDTD010000229.1 GCA_937924345.1 uncultured Flavobacteriales bacterium
TACACCATTTATTAAACCAAACGACTCTAATCTAAAATCCATTTCAGAAAAAGAATTCAGGCTTCGTCTTCTAGCTTTTAATAGTTCGTGATTGATTGAAATCGCTTTCTTCATAAACCCTAAAATTACTCTTGATTCACATTATATTTCTTTCCTATTTTATCTTCTTGCTTTATTAATTTAAAAAGCTTGAAATACTTGATTGCTAGATAACCTAGCACTAAAAGGAAAGCGCCTAAGGTCAACACACCTAAAACTCCAATTAAAACAACAGGACCTGATATTGACTCAAAAAGGACAATAGAAACAAAAGCGCATAATAACCCAAACAACAATAGGATATTGTGCAACATGAATAACTTTCCTACTATTAACCTTTCTTTTTCAATAGCCTGATTTTGGGGATCAAGCTCTCCTCCTGCTACAATTCTATTCTTAGAATAAGACCTTAAACTCTGCAACGACACTAAAAAAAGAATATAGGTTAGAGGAATTGGTATTAGCAATACCCAGAGAGGAATTACCCCTAAACCTATACCTCTGCTGACCCTCGCTAAAGTCATTTTTCTCTTTTGCTTTATAGAGTTATGAATAGTTTGCACCTCATTTGCTTGTATGGAATCCTCTATAACAAATTCCCGAGCTGTTTTTAGCGCCGAAACTTTAAAATTTTCTTTTAAATCGATTGAAGCTAATAAAGTATTTTCTTCTGAAGTTTCATTTTTAACAACTTTCTCTGTTTTTAATGGAGGTTTAGTTTGCACTCCCTTTTTAGAAACGTGTTTACTTCTAGAATGATTATCGACTAACAAATCTTCACTGGAAAGCCTATCGGTTTTTTCAACCGTATTTTTCTTCGTTAAATGATAACCTTTTTTATACTTCCTTTTCTGTAGGAACCCACTCTGAACGACTTCATTGCTTGAAGAACAAGAAAGAATACAAATTGAAATGAATGCTAATAATACGTTTTTCATAATTTTAGTTTTAAATTTTATTTTGAAATAAAATTAGCCGAAATCAGAATCCTAACAACATTAGAATTCATCTCAACCTTAACCTTATCGAAAGTCACATTCTAAACACCAGCCTCATTAACAAATGATTAGAACATATAAAACTTATATTAAAGCCCTCTTACTGCTTGCTTAAATTGATTTCCTCTATCTTCATAATTATCAAACAAATCGAAACTAGCACAAGCTGGAGACAACAATACATTATATCCTTTTTTTGCTAAACGATAAGCTAGTCCTACGGCTTCATTTGCAGAAGAAGCATCATAAATATCTTCTATATCACCACTAAACGCTTCGTGCAATTTTGAATTATCAGTTCCTAAACAAATAATACCTTTTACTTTTTGCTTAACTAATGCCTGCAACATGGTATAATCATTTCCTTTATCTACCCCACCTGCAATCCAGATAGTTGGTTTATCCATACTTTCTAACGCATACCAAGTTGAGTTTACATTTGTGGCCTTAGAGTCATTTATAAATTCAATACCATGAACAGAAACTACTGGCTCTAAACGATGCTCAATATTTTGAAAATCAGAAAGACTTTCTCTCACTAATTCTTTTCTAATTTTTAAGATACTTCCCGTTATCCCAGATGCCATAGAATTGTAGGCATTGTGTTTTCCTTGTTGTGCTAAATCGTGAATTGACATTGTTGTTTGTTGTTGTTTGTTGTTTGTTAATATGTTTATTTGTTGTTCGTTGTCGAGCCAAGCTCCTTCCGCCAGTTGTTGCTCTAGCGTAAATGGAAATTGCTTTGCTCTAATTTGTTTATTGTTGATTTTGTTTTGTATTAATTCATCATCCAAATTGTGAATGAAATAGTCTTGTTCTGTTTGGTTTTGGATAATTCTAAATTTACTCTCGGCATATTTATCCATACTATACTCATAGCGATCTAAATGGTCTGGGGTAATATTTAAAAGAATTGCAACTTCTGCCTTAAATTCATACATACCATCCAATTGAAAACTGCTTAATTCTATAACATAAAACTCATGTGGATCTTCAGCTACTAATCGAGCAAAGCTATTCCCAATATTCCCACAAAGAGCTACATTAAAATTAGCTTTACTTAAAAGATGAAAAACCATGTGAGCAGTCGTTGTTTTACCATTGCTTCCCGTAATGCACACCTTAAAAGACTCTGTGTATCTAGCTGCAAATTCAATCTCTGAAATAACAGAAATACCTTTTTCTCTTAAAGTCATTATTAATGAAACTGTATCTGGTATCCCTGGACTTTTAACTACCTCATCAGCTGAGTAAACTCGTTCTAGCGTATGGCCATTTTCTTCCCATTCAATTCCATAAGCATTAAGGTCTAGCTTATATTTTTCTTTTAATTGTCCATTATCAGACACTAAAACATTAAAGCCTTGCTTTTGAGCTAAGATTGCAGCACCAACACCACTTTCTCCACCTCCAAGTATTACGATATTTTTATTTGTCGTTTCCACTTAAAACTTATCTTAATTTTAGTGTTACAATTGAAAACACAGCAGCCATAATTCCTATAATCCAAAATCTAGAAACTATCTTAGCTTCATGAATTCCTTTCTTTTGGTAATGATGATGCAATGGCGCCATTAAGAAAATACGCTTCCCTTCTCCAAAGCGCTTTTTAGTGTATTTGAAATAACCAACTTGTAGCATTACAGAAACATTTTCTGCTAAGAATACAAAGGCAAAAATTGGGATTAACAACTCTTTTCGGATAGCAATTGCGAATACAGCGATTATTCCACCCAAGGCTAAACTACCTGTATCACCCATAAATACTTTTGCCGGATAAGAATTATACCATAGAAAACCAATTGCAGCTCCAATAAATGCACTAATAAAGATTACCAATTCGCCTGCATTGGGTATGTACATTATATTGAGATAATCGGCAAAAATTGCATTTCC
>CALDTD010000230.1 GCA_937924345.1 uncultured Flavobacteriales bacterium
GTTATGATGTGATTTAATAGTAGCTGAAGGTCCACCTGTAGCAGAAACAGACTCTATAACATCAGGGTAAATTGTTCCTTGTGCTAACCAAGTTACGTTTTCTATTTTATTCGACTCTTCGTCAAACGTGTCTATAAATACTTTCCCGATTGCTTTTCTTTTTAACTCAGGGTCTGAAATTCCTTTCAATTCAGCGTAGAATGCTTCTTTGGCATTTACTCCTTTTACATTTAAACCTAAGCCTTTGTAGTTTTCTAATACTTCTTCAAATTCGTTTTTGCGTAATAGACCGTTGTCTACAAAAATACAATATAGGTTTTCGCCAATTGCTTTGTGCAAAAGCATAGCTGCAACAGAAGAATCTACACCTCCCGACAATCCTAAAACAACTTTATCTTTTCCTAATTTTAATTTTAAATCTGCTACGGTTTGTTCTACAAATGAATCTGGTGTCCAACTTTGAGCAAAACCTGCTATATCTACAATAAAATTCTTCAGTAATGTTGCACCATCTGAACTGTGGTAAACTTCTGGATGAAATTGAATACCATAAGTTTGTTCATTTTGAATATGATAACCAGCAACTTTTACATCTTCTGTACTACAAATCACTTCGTAACCTTTAGGTAAAGTAACAATAGTATCTCCATGACTCATCCAAACTTGCGAGTTATTTGGAATGTTCTTGGTTAATGGAAATTTAGTATTTACAAAAGAAAGGTTTGCTCTTCCGTATTCTCTAATTTTGGAAGGAATGACTTCTCCTCCATATTCTTTTGCTAAATATTGTGCGCCAAAGCAGACTCCTAAAAGTGGAAGCTTTCCTTTAATTTCAGTTAAATCTGGTTGTGGAGAATTTTCTTCACGCACACTAAAGGGACTTCCTGATAAAATAACGGCTTTTATGTTTTCATTAATCGGAGGAATTTTATTCCAAGGATGAATTTCACAATAGACATTTAACTCCCTGATTCTTCTAGCAATAAGCTGAGTATATTGAGAACCAAAATCTAAGATCAACACCGTTTCTTCCATACCGCGCGAAGATACTATTTTTTTTGATGAATGTCTTTTTTTGATTAAAGTAGTGTGTTAAGAAATTATTAAACATAATACAATTAAATCTAATAAGTTTCTATAACAAATTTTCACCTCTATTTATTAAATAGACAATTCTAATTCTACCCTTAATAGCTTAGGGATAGAACGGTTTGTTTGAACTCCTTTTGTTTGAGTAAAACAAAAGAGTGAGTAGTGATAGCCCGACTTTTTTTTTATAAAAAAGTAAGCCCCAAAAACAAACTAAGCCACACTTGAGACTTCGTTAACCATTGCAGCTTGTAGCCTTTCTTTTTTTAGTGCGTTTAATTGCTGATCCATTTTGGATGTATTTATACTATAGGCTTCGTAGCCATCTACAGCGACTAGTTCGTCTAGAAACTCATTGGTGACATTTACTTTTGCTTGTCGAGAAACCAAAGAAACACCAGACAATTCGTCAAAATCTAAAAGCTCTAAATAGACTGTTTTAGTTCCTTCATATTTTTTAAATAATTCTTCTAATTCTAAAATAGTATTACTTGTTATGCGGTTGGAATCAAAACGAATGTATAGTTTCTTTAATTGTTTTTCTCTTAAGTTTTCTAACAGTTCTATGTATTGAACATTAAACTCTTTTTGCTTTCCATCTGGATTCCAAGTCTTACGTTTAAGTTGAACCATTCCTTTGATATACAAGAAATTACCAGGCACTAAGAAATGCATATTTTTAAGGTATAACTCTCCAAACAAACGCACGTCGAGACTCCCCTCTTTGTCTTGCATATTTAAAACTCCGTACTTATTTCCCTTACGGCTTTCTAAGTTCATAGCATCAACTGCCATTCCTCCAAAGCTAAATTCTCGATTGGGTAAATCGTTTATTCTATCACTCAGTAGATTTAAGGTGATATCACAAAAATTATCGACCTCCAACTTATAATCGTCTAATGGGTGACCGGTAATATAAATTCCTACCACTTCTTTTTCTCGACTTAATTTTTCGAAGGCGCTCCATTCTTTGCAGTCTAAAATTTTTGGCTCGGGCATTTCTACCTGATCGTCGCCCTCTAGCATATCAAACATACTTACCTGAGCAGAATTTAACCCATTTTGATAAGCAGCTCCGTATTTTAAGGCTTTTTCTATTAGCGTTCTATCTTTTTCGTCCTTTGCAAAATACTGAGCGCGATGAATACCTGGAAACTCATCTAATCCTCCTCCCATTGCCAAACTTTCGAGTACTCGCTTATTACAATCTTTTAGACTTACCCGTCTTACCATATCGAAAATAGAAGTAAACGGCCCCTCTTTTTTACGTTCTTCTACCAACGAAGCTACCGGTCCAGCTCCTACTCCTTTCATTCCCCCCATTCCGAAACGAACTTCTCCCTTGGCATTTACTGCGAACTTATAAAAACTTTCATTTACATCTGGACCTAAAACCTTTAGTCCCATACGCTGACATTCTTCCATAAAGAAAGAAACAGTCTTTATATCGTTCATGTTATTACTCAAAACCGCCGCCATATATTCTGCAGGGTAATGTGCTTTTAGATAAGCTGTTTGATAGGCAATCCAAGCATAACAAGTAGAATGCGATTTATTGAAGGCATAAGATGCAAAGGCTTCCCAATCTGTCCAAATTTTCTCAAGTGGCTTTTCTGGGTGACCATTTGCCATTGCTTGCTGAATGAATTTAGGTTTCATTTTTGCTAAGACTGCAATTTGCTTTTTACCCATGGCCTTTCTTAAGACATCTGCTTCACCCTTGGTAAAATCTGCCAATAATTGCGACAGTAACATTACCTGCTCTTGGTAAACTGTAATTCCGTAGGTTTCCTTAAGATAACCTTCCATTACAGGAATATCATAAACAATTTCTTCTTCTCCGTGTTTACGACGAATAAAAGAAGGAATGTATTCTAATGGTCCAGGTCGATATAAGGCATTCATGGCAATTAAATCGGAAAAAGCAGTTGGTTTTAGCTCCTTTAAATACTTTTGCATTCCAGGCGATTCATACTGGAAAACACCGACTGTTTCTCCTCTTTGGAACAATGCATACGTTTCTTCATCATCAATAGGAATTGCTTCTATATCGATTTCAATATCATGCCTTGCTTTTACAATCTTAATGGTATCTTTTATAAGCGTTAACGTCTTTAACCCAAGAAAATCCATTTTCAACAACCCTGCACTTTCTACTACTGAGTTATCGAATTGTGTACTCCACATTTCTGAATCTTTGGCTAAAGAAACTGGAACATGCTCTCGAATATCACTTGGTGTGATAATAACACCACAGGCATGAATACCAGTAGTACGCATAGAACCCTCTATTACTTTTGCTTGACGAACAACTTCACCTTCAAGATTTTTTCTATTTAATAATGACTTTAGCTCGTCTGCCATCGTCATTTGTTCTGGCGATAGCTTTTCAGCTAATTTCTCTTCGTCCATCCCAAACATCTTGTTCAACTTCATGTCTGGCACGAGTTGAGCAATTCTATTCGTATCTGGTAATGGTAAATCTAATACACGACCTGCATCTCTAATAGAAGATTTTGCAGCCATAGTACCATAAGTAATAATCTGTGCGACCTGACTTGCACCATATTTATCAATTACATATTGAATAACTCTACCACGCCCTTCATCATCAAAATCAATATCAATATCGGGCATAGAAACCCTTTCCGGATTTAAAAATCGCTCAAAAAGCAAATCATACTTTATAGGATCTATATTCGTTATTTTTGTACAATACGCTACTACAGAACCTGCTGCAGAACCCCTGCCTGGGCCAACGGAAACTCCCATTTCTCTCGCTGCACGAATAAAGTCTTCTACGATTAAGAAATAACCTGGATAACCTGTTTTACGAATAACGTCCAACTCAAAATCTAGACGTTCTTCAATCTCTGGCGTAATTTCTCCGTAGCGTTCTTTTGCCCCTTCGTAAGTAATGTGTCTAAGGTAATTATTCTCGCCTATTTTAAGACTTGGATCTTCTTTATCTCTAGGGTCTTGTAATTCTTCTGGAATGTCGAAAGCTGGTAATAATACATCACTAGCTAATTCATAAGGTTCACACTTTCCAACAATTTCTTCTACTGTTTCTATTGCTTCTGGTAAATCTAAAAACGCTTCTTTCATCTCGTTTTGAGACTTAAAGTAAAAGTCATCATTCTCGAACCCAAAACGAAAACCTCTACCTCTTCCTATCGGTGTTGATTTACGTTCACCATCTCTTATACACAACAAAATATCGTGTGCCTCTGCATTATTTTTATCAATATAATAAGTATCGTTTCCTGCAAAATATTTTACATCATATTTTTTAGCAAACTTTAATAAAGTGTCATTTACTAATTGCTCCTCTTCTAATCCATGTCTGTTTAACTCTACATAGAAATCCTCTCCAAATTGTTCTTTCCACCAAATAAAGGCTTCTTCTGCTTGTTTTTCACCTACATTTAAAATTAATTGAGGTATTTCCCCAGATAATCCACCCGTTGTGACGATAACATGGTCTTTGAGTGTTGCAATTACTTCTTTATCAACCCTTGGAACATAGTAATAACCTTCTACATGACCAGCTGACGAAAGTTTAGCTAAATTTCTATACCCTTCTTTATTTTTTGCCAACATTGGTACACGGTAACCATTATCCTTTACTGATTTATCTAACCTGTTTTTACAGACAAAAAACTCAGAACCTAAAATAGGCAATACCTTAGTATTTTCTAGTTCTTCAATTTCATTTTCTAGTTTTGTAATTTCTTCTGGAATAAGCGCTACAATTTTAGTTACCTCTTCCTCATTTTCAATTACTTTTTCTTCACGCTCGCCTGTTTCAACGATTGATTTTAAGTCTTTGATTTTCCCTTCAACTCCTCCATTATGCTTTTGCCCTGCTAAAATAAAATGAAAAGCCGCCATCATATTTCCAATATCAGTAAGAGCAACAGCGGGCATATTATATTTTACAGCAGCTTTAATTAAATCTGGAATAGCTGTAGTTGATTGTAAGATTGAAAACTGAGAATGATTATGCAAATGAGAAAAACGAACATTTTTTAATCGCTTTCTATTCTCAGCTTCATTAAATTCTACATTGTCTGCACTACCTTCTTCTCTCGCTTTACGTTTACGAATTTTGTCGCTCTCTTCTTTTAAGTTTAAGTGGTTTAAACCTATGGGAACAATTTGAATAGGATTAGCATCAAGATAGTCACCAAAATAATTGGGCTCTACTCCTAAATCTTCTGCTGTAAAACTTTTTACTCTAATTAGCTCTAAAAAACAACGTGTGGTTGCCTCAACATCTGCTGTTGCATTGTGGGCTTCGCCAAATGGTTGATCAAATAAATATTGGTGTAATTCTGTTAAAGTTGGCAATTTAAATTTACATCCTCTACCACCTGGAATCTGACATAATAAAGCTGTCTTCTCGGTACATGTATCTAATATTGGTAATTCTTGTAGTTGATTTTCAACAGATAAACGATGAAACTCACAGCCCATTACATTGGTATCGAACTTTACATTCTGACCAACTACAAATTTTGCTTGTGCTAATACTTTATTAAACTCTTCT
>CALDTD010000231.1 GCA_937924345.1 uncultured Flavobacteriales bacterium
AAACGACCGTCTAACACCAGTTTGGAAAAAAGCCTATACAGGAATTTTAGATGCTTATTTAGGAGACCTACCAGATAATGTTGAAGATTTTAAATTCACACATGATGGGAAGGAATATACTCCAAAATCTTACTCGAAATCTCTAGGGTTAGATATGGACGACTATATTTCTTTAACATCATATACACACCACCCTTTTTACTCTAGTTTTGTACTAGAAGTAGCAGATAATTGGGCCATGCAGACTGGTTACAACTTACCTATTGATGAGTTTATGCAAGTAATGGAAAATGCAATTAAGGAAGGTTACACTTTTGCTTGGGGAGCAGATGTTTCTGAAAAAGGGTTTAACTACAGAGATGCGTTAGCTATTTTACCAGAAGATGAATCTACAATTCAGAAGAAAGGGAAAGACAACAAACATTTTAGTGACGCAGGAGCAGCTAAAGTTAGTAACGCATTTATTACTCCTGTAAAAGAACGAAATGTAACTCAAGAAGAACGTCAAATAGCTTTTGATAATCAAGAAACTACCGATGATCACGGAATGCATGTAACAGGGTTAGTCGAAGATCAGAATGGAACAAAATATTTTATTGTTAAGAATTCTTGGGGTAAAAGTAATGAATGTGACGGGTATTTCTTTGCTTCGTTTCCTTATGTAAAGTACAAGACAATGAACATTTTAATTCATAAAGATGCTTTGTCTAAATCTATTAAAAAGAAATTGGGAATTAAATAACAATTCTAACCTTTCGACGTCTAAAGGCATCTAGTAATTCTAGATGCCTTTTTTTATGTAAAAAACAACTATTTATCTGTAGTTTATTTCTTAATTAAGTTGCTAAATGAATACTGTTTTTAGAGAAGTAAAAGACCAATATAAAATCTTATTGCCTATTTATGAGTAAGTACTCAAATTAATTTTATAAGAAATACTTAAGAACAAAAAAGCACGTAACTTACGGTTACGTGCTTTCTTAAAAATTAAACTCTTATTGATTAAGCTTTCTTCATTTTGATAGAAACTTTAGCTCCTTTCACCATTTTTTCTACATCAAACATAGGTGGAATTTGCTCCATCATTTCTGGACGCTCTTTTTTAACTTGCTCTAATAAAGATTCACCTGTTAAACCAATAGTTACTTCATCAGCAGAAGCAGACATAATATCTAAATTTGCATTAAACTTTTCTCCATCTATCTCTCCGTTTAAGTTTAAAACATCTCCTTTTTGTTCCCATTTAAACTCTTGCGTATCTTCAGCGTGATCTGCATGTTTTAACATTGCTACACCACCTTCATTTAATTCCAAAGTGATTTTATCCATCTCATTTGAAGCTTTATCTGATTTTGCTTCAGCTTTAGCAGCTTCAACACTTTGCTTCATTTCTTCAGGAAAACCATCTCCTAAAACTAAATCTAAACTAGATGGGTCTACTTTCCAAGTTCCTTCAATACTCGCTGCACCACCACAAGATGTTAACAACATTACAATAGCGATAAATACACTAGAAATAATTACTCTTTTCATACTAACTTTTTTAAAATGTTTATGATTATTTTTTGCAAGTATAATGCTATCTGTTCGTTTATATTAAAATATATCAACTTATTTTACCAAAGACCTTGTATTACAGTATAACATCATTACAAGGAATGACAAAAAACTGGTAGGTAACCAAAGTTTCTATTTGCATATTTTCGTTGTATATTGCATTTATGTTTCGGTTAAGTTTTTTATTTATAATTATAAGTTCATTTATTTTTGGTCAAGAACACCAAGGTGGATTTGAGTTTATTGAAAATAAAAACCAATGGAACCCAAGTGTGGCTTTTAAAGCAGATGTAAAAAGCGGTTATTTTTACCTCGAAAAAGATGGATTTCTATTTAACCAACTAGACGTAAAAAAAGCAAATCAATATATAAAAGCGCATTACGATAAAAATTTAAAACGTGATTTTAAAACCTTAGACTGGCACGCGTATAAAGTTCAGTTTTTGAATACCAACCCTGAAGTAACAATTACCGGAGATAAAAAAAACACTGCTTATTACAATTATTTCTTGGGAAAAGACAAAAGTAAATGGGCAGGTAATGTCGAAAGTTTTTGTGCCGTTGATTATAAGAACCTTTATGAAGGTATAAATGCTAGAGTTTACACAAAGTTATTTGATTTAAAATATGATTTTATAATAAAAAAAGGAGCAGATCCATCTCAAATAAAACTAGAATACAAGGGAGCCGACAAAGTAGAAATTCGTCAAGAGCGCCTACACATTTACACTTCTGTTAATCATGTTGTTGAAGACAAACCTTTTGCTTACCAGGTGATCAATGATAAAGCAATTGAAATTAACTGTAACTATAAGTTAACCAACAACATATTATCTTTTGAATTTCCAGATGGTTATGATAAAAATTACGATTTAATTATAGATCCAACTTTAATTTTCTCAACTTATTCTGGCTCATTTTCTAATAACTTTGGTTATTCTGCAACATTTGACTCTAAAGGTTTTTTATACGCAGGCAGCTCTGCTTTTGGAAACCAATACCCCACAACACTTGGGGCTTATAGCACCTCATTTAATGGCGGAACAGTTGACATTGCGATTTCTAAATTTGATACAACTGGCACATCATTAATTTATTCAACTTTTTTAGGTGGTAATAACGATGAACTACCCCATAGTTTAATTGTAAACTCGCTAGATGAACTTTTTATTTTGGGAACTACAAGTTCTTTCAATTACCCCACAACAACGAACTGCTATGACCCTACTTTTAATGGCGGAACTGGAAATAACTTACAGAGTGGTTTAGGTGTAAATTATACCAATGGATCTGATTTAATCGTTTCTCATTTAAGTGCAGATGGAGCTAATTTATTAGGCTCTACCTTTTTAGGGGGAAGCCAAAATGACGGATTAAACTCTACTTCTCCTACACCTCAGTTAAATAGACTACGTTACAATTATGCAGATGAAGTTAGAGGAGAAATTGATATTGACGAGAACAATAATATTTATATTGTTAGTTGTACAAGAAGTGCTGATTATCCTGTTACCAGTAATGCTTTTCAGACAACATACGGAGGAGGAGACTTAGATGCTTGTGTAACTAAAATGGATAATAGTTTGCAAAACATAATTTGGAGTTCTTTTTTAGGTGGGGAAAATCATGATGCGGGATATTCTTTAGCGATAGATAATAACGAAGATATTTATGTAACTGGAGGAACAGCTTCAACGGGATTCCCAACAACATCAGGAGCTTACCAAACCACACTACAAGGTGGAAGAAGCGATGGCTTTATAACTAAACTTAATCAAAATGGGCAGAACATTTTAAGCTCTAGCTATTATGGCTCGTCAACCTATGATCAAAGTTATTTTGTAGAAGTAGATAATGATGATGACGTCTATTTATTTGGTCAAACCGAACATACAGGAAACGACTTTATTAATAACGCTGCATGGAACATCCCCGGAAGCGGACAGTTCATTAGTAAGTTTTCGCCAAATTTAAATACAAGAGTATATTCTACTGTCTTCGGCTCTGGTAATGGCATAAATATTTCTCCTACTGCATTTTTGGTTGATGTATGTGATAAAATTTATTTATCGGGTTGGGGAGGTAGTGTAAACAATCTAGGATCACTTTCTAACAATGTTGGAAACACCAACGGAATGCCAATAACAGCTGATGCATTTCAAAACACAACAGATGGAAGTGATTTTTACGTTATGGTAATGCAAGTAGATGCTGCTAGCTTAAGTTATGGGTCTTATTTTGGTAGTCCTAGTGCAACAGAACATGTAGATGGCGGAACAAGTAGATTTGATCGAAAAGGAAAAATATACCAAGCCATGTGTGCGGGTTGTGGAGGAGATTCTAATATGCCAACACTTCCAACAAATGCTGTATCTACTACAAATAATAACAATTGTAATCTTGGTGTATTTAAAATGGATTTTGACATTCCCTCGGTAATCGCAGATTTTGTTACGCCTCCAATTGGTTGCGCTCCTTATACCTATACTTTTGAAAACACAAGTTTAGATCAAGTAACCTCAACTTACAACTGGGATTTTGGCGATGGAAATACGAGTACTTCCGCAACTCCCTCTAACACTTATAACTCACCTGGAACTTATGATATTCAACTCATTATTTCTGATGTAAACTCTTGCAATTTAGCAGATACACTAACCCAACAAATAACTGTTTTAGGAAATTCTAACGCTGTGCTTTCTCCTATTGAAATTTGTCCTTCAGAAAGTATTCAAATTGGATTGCTTCCTAATTCTGACCCTAATACAACTTACCAATGGAGTCCTACTTTGGGATTAAGCAACCCTAATGTCTCAAATCCTTTTGCATCGCCAACAAGCACAACAAATTATACTTTAGTTATTTCTAATGGAACATGTACAGAAACAATTCAGCAATTAATTACGGTAAATACACCTCAACTCTCTGTGCCAAATGATACCACTCTTTGCTTTAATCCAATAAGTATTAATTTAACCGCAAATTCTTTCGGTACTAGCAACAATTTTATTTGGTC
>CALDTD010000232.1 GCA_937924345.1 uncultured Flavobacteriales bacterium
TTTAGCATAATTTGCGTTCATTAAGTTAGTTGCAAAATTTAGTTTTTTTAACCTAATGTGTAATTATTTACAACTAAATGAGACAACTTATTATTACTTTTGTATCGATTACACCAATTAATAAAACTAAAAAAACATACAATGTCTGAACAAATAGAAAAAGTAAAATGTTTAATTATAGGGTCTGGCCCTGCAGGTTTTACAGCTGCAATTTATGCTGCTAGAGCAAACATGAAACCATTATTATACCAAGGTATTCAACCAGGTGGTCAGTTAACTACGACAACAGAAGTTGATAATTTTCCTGGTTACCCAGAAGGTGTAAATGGAACAGAAATGATGATGCAGTTAGAAAATCAAGCAAAACGTTTTGACACAGATGTACGATCTGGAATGGTGACTAAGGTAGATTTTTCTGGTTCTGTTCATAAAGCATGGGTTGACAATGATAAAGAAATTCACGCTGATACAATTATTATTTCTACTGGAGCATCTGCTAGATATTTAGGTTTAGAATCTGAACAACATTACTTAAAAAATGGTGGTGGAGTTTCTGCTTGTGCTGTTTGTGACGGATTCTTTTACAGAAATCAAGAAGTTATAATTGTTGGAGCTGGTGATTCTGCTTGTGAAGAAGCTGCTTACTTGGCGAATATCTGTACAAAAGTTACTATGCTGATCCGTAAAGATCACTTTAAAGCTTCTAAAATAATGGAAGAAAGAGTGCTAGGAATTGAAAATATTGATGTTAGATTTAACTCAGAATTAGCAGAAGTATTAGGTGATGGAAATGTTGTTACTGGAGCTAGAATAATAAATAATCAAACAAAAGAAACAGAGGAGATTGCAGTAACTGGAGTTTTTATTGCAATTGGACACACACCAAATACAGAAATTTTTAAACCTTACTTAGACTTAGATGAAACTGGTTACATAATTAATACTCCTGGAACTTCTAAAACTAGCGTAGAAGGTGTTTTTGTTGGAGGTGATGCAGCAGATCATGTTTACAGACAAGCAGTTACTGCTGCAGGAACAGGATGTATGGCTGCCTTAGATGCAGAACGCTATTTAGCTGCAAAAGGTTTGCATTAAACAGAAAACAGTTTAAATAAACATAAAAGCTCATTGTTAATCTTTAACTTTGAGCTTTTATTTTTTGTATCTAACTATAATATATGAGTACACCACATAAATTCGATCAAAAACACATAGCTTTTATTAAAAAAACATTTAATAATAAGTCTAAGTTTAAAATGATGCTGTTTAAAATATTACCCATGGGATTCCTATCGGGAATGAAAGTAACAGAACTAAATGAAGATAAGTGTACAGTTACAGTTCCTTATAAACGACTCAACAAAAACCCTTTTAACTCTACATTCTGGGCAGTATTGGGGATGGCAGCCGAAATGAGTTCTGGAGCTTTAATGACTTTATATACACACAAACAAAAGCCATCAATTTCTATGTTGGTTGCAGACTGTAAAGGTGAGTTTGTAAAAAAAGCTACAGACGTTACCACATTTACATGCACAGATGGTCCACTTATACGCCAGAAAATTGAAGAAGCAATAGCTACCAATGAAGCCAAAGTTATACCTACAAAAATGGTAGGAACAAATATAGCGGGTGAAGTCGTTGCACGTTTTGAATTTACTTGGACCATAAAAGTTAGATCTAAACAATAAGTCAAATACCTGTTAATAAACTACTAGTCGAAACCATATCTGCTATATTTGTAAAAAAATTAATTCTGATGAAAAAAAACATATTTATACTAGCCGCTTTTATAGCTACACTAACTACTCAAGCAAATACGACCTTTACCCAGAATAATATAAATACATCCGTAAACGAAGTTGCAAAATTAAGCGTAAATGTTCTTGTAACTAATAATGGTACTCCATTAGCAGGTGCTATTGTTTCTATTGTACAAAACAGTAAAGAAATTGGAGGTGCTATTACCAATGCTAAAGGTATTGTTAATATTGATTTAGAGAATTATGACGGAAAAACTGTTATAATTAACACAACGAAAACTGGGTACCAAACTATAATTTTGAATGGTGCACTTTTAAACGAAAAAAGTAAATTTACTGTTGCAATTCAAAAAATGATGGCTAACATGCCAACATCAAAAACAATTGAAGTTGAAAACAATATCGCTGAATTAATTACCAATTCCGAAAATAAAGTAAACGACGCGAACAATAAAGCTGAGGAATACAAACAGCAAGCAGAAGAAGAAAAGAAAAAAGCTGAAGATGCCGTAGCTAATTCAGCTGAAGAAACTGACAAGTATAAAAAACAAGCTGAGGACAAAGCTAAACAAGCTCAAGAAGATACTCGTAAAGCCAAAGAATCTGCAGAAAAAGCTAAAGAAACTCAAAATCAAGTTAACGAAGCAAAAGAAGACAGAGAAAAAGCTGCTATGGAAGCTAAAAAGCAACGTGAAGACGATGCTAAACAACGTATTGAAGATGAAAAAAAGCGAACTGAGGAACTAGCTAAATTAAAAGAGCAACAAGCTAAAGATAAAGCTACTTCTGAAGCTGAAAAAATGAAAAAAGATGCAGAGAAGCAAGCTAATAAAGCAGAAAAAGATGTTCAGCAAAAGTTAAAAGAAGATGAAAAAGCAGCAAAGGAAAAAGCAGCTACTGAAAAGAAAAAACTAAAAGAAGAAGCTGCAAAAGCAAAAGAAGAAAAAGCTAAAGCGAAAAAAGAAGCTAAGGAAGCAAAAGCTAAAGCAAAAGAAGAAAAAGCTAAAGCAAAAGCAGCTGCGAAAGAGAAAAAAGAAGCAGAAAAAGCAGAAAAAGCTGCAGCTAAAGCTAAAGCTACTGAAGCAAAATTTCAAAGCTCTGTAGCTAAATTAGATAGTAAACAGTCTAAATTACAATCTAAAAGAGATAAACTAAGATCTATTCAAAGTAAATTAGATGGAAAAATAGCAAAAGGGAAAATTGATGCAACAAAAGCAACTGAGGAGCAATTAAAAATTGATTCTAAAAGTTTAAAGTTAGATGCTGCGCAAAAAAAATTAGACGCTGCTAGAGAAAAACTGAATAGAAAATATAAAAAGAAGTAAAATAATTTTATTAGATTGCTTTACAAAGCAGTTATGAATAAAATTATTTTGACCCTCGCATTAACTTCTGCACTTTACCTTAATTTTTTAGGGCAAAGTGGTCCAGGAGGAGTTGGTAATTCATCTTCTAATCTAGTTTGGCTTTCTTCAGATAGTATTGCTGGTCTGGTTGATGGTGATGACATCACAACTTGGAAAGATTTATCTGGAAATAGCAACGATTTTTCTCAGCCTAACGCCAGTTTTAAACCAATTATAAAAAAAAGTGTTGTAAACAGTAAACCAACAGTTAGATTTAACAAAACAAATGGGAGGCTTAGAAAAATAAATTTTTCGACATTCCCTACAGCAGCTATAACAGAGATTTTTGTTAATATAAACAATGGAGAAACTTCTGATGCTATTTTGTCTTATGCTAGCTCTGGACACAATAATGATTTTTTATTATTTAGAAGTAGTAATCTTAACATTTACAGAAGAACAAACATTGCTTCTGGCGTAGCTTTTAACGATAACAGTTGGCATATTGGAAACTGTAGTTGGCAGAGTAGCGGAGGCTTAGTAGAACTATGGAAAGATGGCGACAAATCTTTTAATACTACAGGTTTTAGAACAGGTACATCAATAACAACTAATGGTTCTTTAGCTCTAGCTGGAGAACAAGATGGTATAGATGCTAGTTATGCTGCTGGTCAAGCTCACTTTGGAGATTTTACCGAGATATTATTATTCAATACCTATTTAAACGAATCGCAACATATTATAATTTCTAACTATTTGTCTGCCAAATATGGACTTACGTTAACTTCAAATGAAATTTATAGTCAAGATAATGTTAGTGCAGGAAACTTTGATCATGAAGTTGAAGGTATAGGCAGAATTAATGCAACAGATTTTCATGACGATGCACAAGGTTCTAGTATAGTTAGGATTATGAATCCAACAAATTTAGATGACAATGAATTTTTAATTTGGGGACATGATAATGCTCCGCTTGGAACTTTTAACTCTACGGATTTCCCTCCTTCTTTAGAAGGTAGATTACAAAGGGTTTGGAGAGTAAGCGAAATTAATAAATCAACTTCTAGTGCAGCAGATGTTGGTAATATTGATATGCGTTTTGACTTAGCAAATCTCGGGAGCGTAACAGCTTCTGATTTGAGGCTATTAATCGATACTGACAATGATGGAATATTTGCTGACGAAACTCCAATTTCTGGAGCTACTTTAGTAAGCGGAAGCGTATATGAATTTCCAGCTCAATGAGGCATTATAAACAACCTTCGATTTACACTTGGTACAATTGATATCAATCAAACACCGTTACCAATAGAGTTAATTCATTTTTCTAGCACTTTTGACCATAATAATCAGGTCCAATTAAATTGGACTACCGCTTCTGAGATTGACAATGATTTTTTTACAATTGAAAAATCTGTAGACACCAAAAGTTGGAACACTATAGATAAGATTGATGGATCGGGAAATTCTAATCGTGAGATTCACTATTCTACAATTGATTTACCCCCCCATGAAGGCCTCAATTACTACCGAATTAAACAAACCGATTTTAACGGTAGATTTAGTTATTCTAAAATTGAAAAAATCAACTATAGTGATAAAAAAGAAATTGATTTAACTGTATATCCTAACCCTTCTAAAAACCTAATAACTATATATTCTAATTATAAAAACTTAAATAACCTTTGCTTTTATAACGCTATGGAAAAAAAAATAGAGTTTAAACAAGATACTGAATTTAAAAGTGACTTTAAAATCATTTTAAACCTATCTAACTATCCTGCCGGAATTTACTACTTAATTAACGGAAAAGACAAAGTTAAAGTAATTAGAAATTAACCTTAGAAAAAAGTAATTAACCCTATTGCTAATATGGAACAAGCTATTCCTATCCAATTTGAACGAGATAACAATTCTTTATAAAAGACTATTCCTATTAAAGAAGAAAGCACAACGACACCCATACTTACTATTGGGAAAATTACACTTGGGTGTAACCCCGACGTTTCTAAAGCCTTGTAAAAATAAATTAATGTTCCATAATTTGGTATTCCTAAAGCGACTCCCCAAGCTATGTTCTTAAAAGCAAATTGAGGCTTTTTTCTAATAGATTTAACTAATAAAATAACTGTTCCAAATAATCCTGCCATTAAAAAAAGAACAGCAAAAAAAGCTGGCCCTTCACCTTCACCAATTTTATATTGTTGAGCATAATTAAAAACTGCATCAGCAATTCCTTGCCCAATAAAAACTAAAGCAATTAGCCAAATATATTTTTTATCGAAAGAAAGCTTTCCATTTTTTGTAGAAGAAAGGTAAATTCCAACAATTGCAAAAACAAAGGCTAAAATTGTATAAATTGTAATTGAAGCATTAGGATATATAGCTAAAGCAACAGAAACTGGAATAACCAAAGACATTTTATTTGCGACAGTGGTAATAGCAATTCCTACTTTTTGGGTTCCAGTTGCATATAAATTAAAAACAGTAATAAAAAGACTTCCTACTATTAAAGCATAAATTAACCAATCTGATGATTGTAAATAGGTAAACGTAATTTGTTTTGGACTATTGAGAACTCCCAAAAGACCAGCCGTAACATAGTTTATTATAAGCGCTTGAAGATTATCGACATTATACTTATTAAAAAACTTAAAAATTACAATTAGCAAATTAAACAGAACTACTGTAATAACGATATTAATCATAATTGTTTTTTTGAACAGTTAGTTGGTCTAAACCAAATGATGTATTTTCCGAATGAGTAACTTGAATTGTTGGGGCTAGAACACCTTGATTAAAAAAGGAAATACCTCTATAAACTCTTGCTTCGTCCCATAAATTTTGGTCTATAAATTGTTGTAAAGTAAATGCTCCTCCCTCTACTATAACTGATTGGATATTATTTTGAAACAACCAATCCAATAGTTCATTTAAAGTGTTTTTAAAAGGTATTTTAACCTGGAAAGTTTGCTCATTATGGCTATTCACTTTCTCATTAAATACAATCGTTTTAACACTATTATCAAAAATAGAAAAAGATTGATTTAACTCATTATTTTTATCGATAACCAAGCGAATAGGATTTCTTCCTAATATTGTTCTAACTGTCAATCTTGGATTATCTTTTAAAACAGTATTTTTACCAACGAGAATTGCGGCTTCTTCTGTTCTCCAAGTATCTGTCAACTGTTTAGTTTGTGCTTGAGTAATCCAATTCACTTGCGTTTTATTAGATGTCCTAATTAAATCTATAAAACCATCTTGCGTTTCTGCCCATTTTAAAACAATATAAGGTCTCATTTTATCATGAAAAGTAAAAAAACGTTTATTTAATTCTAGCGCTTCTTTTTCTAAACACCCAACCTCAACACTTATTCCTTTAGATCTTAATTTTTCAATACCTTTTCCTGCTACTTCCGCATAGGGATCTACACAGGCAATCACAACATTTGGTATTTGATGTTTAATAATTAAATCTGAACAAGGTGGAGTTTTTCCAAAATGAGCACAGGGCTCTAGCGATACATATAATGTTGCATTTTTTAATAATGCTTTATCTTTGACATTGTTAATAGCATTAACTTCTGCATGTGCTTCTCCATATTTAATATGAAAACCCTCCCCGATTATTTTACCATTAGAAACTATTACACATCCTACCATAGGGTTTGGAGCTACAGATTTAAACCCTTTTTGGGCTAAATCTAAACAACGCTGCATGTATTTGGTTTCAATTTGCATTCTAGATCAAATGTACACATTGATCATAAATCATAACTAAGAATTAATGAATAGTATTGATAAAAAAAATTAAAATTATATTATTTGGGGCTTCTATAATAAAGTACAGAACTACAACAGCAATTTTCTCCTTCTTTTTTTGAAGGACAAACAAACTGATTTAATTCGCATTCAAGCTTCCAGATATCTAAATATTCTTTGTAAAGTCTAAACCCAAATTTATTGATTACAGATGCTAAATTGACAAAACCGTTTTGTTTCCAGGCGTTTAAATAAATAGTAGCATCAATATTGTCTTCTATTACCTTTTTTATAAGTAAAGAAGCCAGTCCTTTTCTTCTGTAAGCATCAGAGACAACAATTGTATCTAAACAAATTAATTGTTCTGAAAAATAGTTATCCAGTGAGTCGTCTTTTAATTTAACTATTAAATCTTCCCTTTTAGCTTTATATACGATACAAAAGGCAATAACTTTTGTATTTTCCCTGAGTACATAACCTTGAAAATTACGACTCTCTATAGCATTTAGGAAGTAACTTTTGGTTAAGTAGCCTTTTCCGAACACTTTATCAGCTAACAAGTTAACCGTTAAAACATCAATAGGCAAAAGCTTTTCAATCCTCATATTTTCACTGTTAAACTAAAAAAAACAATGATAAAAGTAATTTATATTTAGATAACTCTATTTAAGAATAAATTTTATATTCGCACAAAAATTAACAAGAAAATATGAAAAATGTAATTTTAATAGCTGTTGGAGCTACAAGTCTTTTATTAGGGTCTTGTACTGTTTCTCATACAGCTGTTGTAACAAACAACCCTGTCGGATCTAGAGTAGGTATTGCAAAAGCAGGAGCTTTTCAAAAAGATGCAGATTGCTCTTACAAAGCAGCAATGGACAAAGGTAAAATCAGTAAAATTGGTGTTGCTGAAGTAAAAATGAAAGTATTTATCTTTCCAAAAATAACAACAACCGGAACAGGTGAATAAAATTTAAATGATGAAAAAATATATATACGGATCAATTATTATAGGAATGATGGCATCTTGTTCAATGACAAGACCATATGCTGTTACAAACAACAAACTAGGTTCTAAAACTGGTGTTTCTAAAACAAACATCATTTTCGGAGCATCTACGGGTAATGCATTATCAAGCGGGGTATTTGTAACGAATAAAAATTTTGGTGTTATAGAAGCAGCAAAAAATGGAAAAGTAAGCAAAATTGGAGCAGTAGATGTAAAAACTACGAACTTCCTTTTGTTTCAAAAAGTTGAAGTAATTGTAACAGGAGAATAAAAACAGACAATCATGAAAAAAACAATTAAAATAATATTAGCAGGGTCTTTACTTTTAAGTTTAGGTTCTTGCAGTGTGTCTGGACCATTATTTGTAACAGACAATCCAAGTGGAAAAGTAACAAAGACTGGTGAAGCGTCTTATAAAGTAATCTTTGGTTTTCGTCCAATTAAAGCTGACGCATCAATTGCTACAGCTGCAAAAAATGGAAAAATCACAAAAGTTTCTACAGTAGATCAAAAAATTAAAGGTGGTTTATTTGTAAAAACATATTCAACTATCGTAACTGGTGAATAATCAGCTATCAATAAATTTAATTAAGGAAGTTAAACTTTTGTTTAGCTTCCTTTTTTTATCCGCTATTTTTTGTACAACTACTTTTGCACAAGGAAATGATGACGTTCAAATTCGTCATTATCAAAAAAAACTAAAACTCAATAGCTTTATTTTTAAAGGAGATCCTTTTGAGTCCAATATCTATCCCATTCCTTTACCAGATAGTATTTATGATGGGGGTAATATTTCTATAAAAAAAATGAGTATTTTATATGGTAAATATGAAACACAATTTAACTTTAGTAAAGGGATATATACCTCAATAACTTATACTCCAAAAAATAAAAAGTCTCGTTTGCTCTTACTTGAAAACCTTAAGAATATGCAACGATACGAAGAAAAAGCAATTTCAAATAGAAAGAAAGCAATACTTTTAAAGTAAAAAAATACAAAACTAAACATCCAAGACACTAACTCTTACATTACTTGGATATTTACCTCCTGGGTAACTATCGAAATAATCAAAATTTAGCCAAATAAACCCTTCTTTATCTTGATAATAGTAAACCTGCTTATTCTTTGACTCTTCTTCAAAAAGTTCGTTTTTGATAAGGTAGGCTACTGATTCTAAATCTTTTTTATCTCCAATTTTTACTTCAGGATATATATGACCAGTTACTGTTCCATCAGGATTCGTAATTAATGTTCTAACCAAGTGCACTTCTCCACCTATAGCCTTAACTAAAGCAGCCATAGTTATACTGTAATCATCACAATCACCTTTTAACTTATCATCTTCGTCTAACAGCTTAAGCGTATTGCTACTTTTCACATACAAGTCCTCCCCTTCTGGATCAAATACATAATTCCATCGTCTTCTTACCTCTTTATAAATTGAAAATGTTTGTGCGTTTTTAATACTTGGTAAAATGTACTTATACTCGTCAAAATTCTTAATTGCCCAATTAGAGGCCACCTCTCTGGTTTTTGCACTATTATAATCAATAGAATATACAATTAGAGCTTCTCTACTAAAAGGATCTCTTTTTTCTTCAAACTTAAATGGTGAACGTTGCTCTTTTAGACTATACACCAAAGCTGCATAATCATAATACAAATGATTAAAACTATATTTTCCAACAAAAGTTAAAACAATAATTGTAAGTAAAAAAAGACCTAGTACATACAACAGAAAACGATAAAAGAACCGAATAAAAACATATAGAATCAGAAATATTATACTCGCAAGTAATACTGGACCAATTTCTAAACCACTTCCAATAGTTAGTTTAATAGTTGGAAATTCGTTGTATAAATACGCAAAAATAGGAACCGCAAAAACAATAGAAAAAAAGCTAATTAAAAACCCTTGAAATGCTTCTCTAATAGCTCTATTTTTTTGAGTAACTTTCAAATTAACTATTATATTTTAAACAATCTACCAAATGCAAAACCAATTCTAAAACCTGCGTCACGCCATGTGGTATTCGTATAAGGAAGGTATTGACTTTCTGTAAAACCTGCCGAATTACTAAATATTATTCTAAATACGTGTCCACCAGTATTAAATTCTACCCCTAATGTAAATGGGTCGTAATAAGTTTGACCCAATACTACTCTATTATGTGGCAAGTTCAAATAATACTCTGCAGTTAAAGCTATAATCTTATTAACTTGATATCTCCCTGCAAACCCCAAACTCGGTAAAGTATTTACATCCTCAAAAGCGACATAATTTCTATGCATAAGTGTTGGCATAAACTGTAACGAAATTCTCTCTGTAAGTTTTCTAGAAATTAAAGCCTGAAAAGTATAAGATAAACGATGCTCCCAAGTTTGAAAGGAAACAGGAGAAGTATTATCTATACTCGCATCCATAGTTGTGTAAGCTGCGTTTGCTATCAATGAAATATTTAGAGGGTTACCTCCTACTTCTTGTTGCATCATTTTACGCTTCAAAAAACCGCTTATCAACTCTCTGTAGGGTCCAGCACCTTTACTTACGGCAAATCCTCCAAGTAAATTATTTGTAATTCCTACATCGGCACCAAACGAAACATCTGTTGTGCTAAACGTATTGGTTAACCCATTACTATAGTCCCCAAACTTATGACCAAAAAATAAATCAACTTCTTTTCGCCAAAGTGTTTCTGTAGAGTGTCCGTTTCCAATTCTTGTAGTATTGAAGGTATTGTATACTTTTTCTTGAGCAAAACTCAAAAAGTATAATCCAATCAAAAAGAATGATAATAAAACTTTCATCATAATACTAAAATTAAACTCTATTTACTTCCCAAGCTTTAATCTCGCTAGAAGGCGAATAATCAGCTTTAATTTCATTTTTTTCTAAAAAGTAATTTGCCAGTAATCCAGCGACTTTCTTTTCTTCTTTTGTTGAAGTATCTGCTACTGATGCATCATTAAAATAATGCTTAACAAAATGTGTATCGAATTCTCCAGACTTAAAAGCATCGTGATTAATAGCATATTTGCAAAAATCTAATGTTGTTTCAATTCCTACAATATCAAACTCTTCAATTGCCTTAGTCATTTTACGAATTGCTTCGGCTCTAGTAGGAGCATGTGTAATTAATTTAGCAATCATTGGATCGTAATAAATCGGAATTTCCATTCCTTCTTCAAAACCATCATCTACTCTTACACCTTTACCTGTAGGTCTTTTATAAACTTCTAAAGTTCCAATATCTGGTAAAAAGTTATTTTTTGGATCTTCTGCATAAACTCTTATTTCTAGAGAATGCCCATCAATTGTCAATTCTTCTTGTGTGAAGCCTAGTTTCTCTCCCCTCGCGACTTTAATCTGCTCTTCGACTAAATCCAAATTGGTTATAATCTCTGTTACAGGATGTTCTACTTGTAAACGCGTATTCATTTCTAAGAAGAAGTATTCACCATTTTCATATAAAAACTCAACGGTTCCAGCTCCTACATAATTACAAGCTTCTGCAACTTTACAAGCAGATTCACCCATAGCTTTTCTTAACTCAGGCGTTAAAACAGCTGAAGGAGCTTCTTCTATTACCTTTTGATGCCTTCTTTGTATAGAACATTCACGCTCGAATAAAGAAACAGTATTTCCGTGTGTATCTGCCAAGACTTGTATTTCTATGTGGCGTGGAGAACCAACATAACGTTCTATAAAAACGGCTCCATTTCCAAAAGATTTTACTGCTTCGCTAATGGCTAAGTTCATTTGTTCTTCAAACTCTTCTCTGTTCTCAACAACTCTCATTCCTTTACCACCTCCACCAGCAGAAGCTTTTATAAGAATTGGATAACCAATTTCATCGGCATGATTTTTAGCAGCCTCAATATCTTCAATAGCTTCATCTAAACCAGGAACCATAGGAATACCATAAGCTTTTACCGCCTGTTTTGCAGAAAGTTTATCGCCCATTACTTCCATAGATTCTGGTGATGGTCCAATAAATGTAATTCCAGCGTTAGTTACTGCTCTTGCAAAATCAGCATTCTCACTTAAAAATCCATAACCAGGGTGTATACCATCTACATTTAATTCTTTGCAAATTTTAATAATATTGTCTCCTAACAAATAACTTTCATTACTAGGTGGTGGTCCAACACACACAGCCTCATCTGCATAATTAACAAATGGTGCATTCGCATCTGCTTCTGAATAAATAGCAACAGATTTGATTCCTAACCTTCTGCACGTTCGCATTACACGTAAAGCAATTTCTCCTCTGTTGGCAATTAATATTTTGTTCATCAAGTGTCTTATTTAAAGTGCTGTTAAAATGAATTACGAATTTAATATAATTAGTCGACTAAATTAAATACTCAAAACGTTATTCATAATCTAACTTAAAGTTTTGGTCTATTAAATAATCTGTATAATCTTCTTTCTTAAATTCCTCTTTTCTAAATCTACTTAATCTATTCTTCTGCTCTTCTTTACGAACTAAACTTCGCGTAAACCTTCTTAATTCTTCTTTACATTTTAAAATTAAACCAGGCACCTTAGCGCTATTTCCATCTTTATTTCTAGCAACCATAGTAAAATAAGATGAGTTGCAATGCTTCTTAATTCCAGTTTGAATATTTTCGGATTCTACTCTTACACCAACAACCATAGAACTAGTACCTGTAAAATTTACCGAAGCTTTTAGAGTTAGCAATTCCCCTACCTCAATTGGAGACAAAAAATCTACTTTATTTACAGAAGCGGTAACGCAATAATGTCCAGAATGCTTTGAAGCACAAGCAAAAGCAATTTGATCCATAAGATTTAGAATATACCCTCCATGAATCTTTCCACTAAAATTAGAATGAGAAGGCAACATTAACTCACTGAGTGTTATTTGAGAGGCTTCTATGTATTTGAATTTTTGCATCTAACAAAACTAAATGATTAATTATCATTATTGGTATAAATAACTTATAAAAATATTACACGAATATTTTATCTAATAGAAATGGAGATTAATTCAACTAGCACCTTCTAATTTAATTCACTACCAGCTTCGATTGGTAGTGTTGTCCTTCTATATCTTTAACAATAATCATATAGATTCCGGTTGTTAAACTCTCTACCGAGATAGTCGTTTTAGTTGCGTTTGGTTTATATGACTGGACTAACAAGCCTTGTGTAGTTGTTAATTTTATACTCGATATATATTTGTGCTCTTTCTCTTCTCCTATCAGTAATATATTTGTTGAACTGCTCGCAGGATTTGGATACGCTAACACAAAAGTGTTATCTGTTTCCTTTAAATGATCGCTAATTAGAATTTTTGTATCGTTTGTTCTGATGTAATCATTATAATCGAACTGTATATCTGCATTGTTAAAAATTGGTGTATATGGAGCTAAATTTTGCTTAGGTAAAATGGAGAAAGTCACATATCCCATACTTCCTTCTGGATTACTAGCCGAATCTGGTAATTCTATTTTATAATTGACCCAATTAACTACACCATCGGTAAGAGATACTGAGAATGGATGTGAAGAACTTTCTACTTGAAACGAACTCCAATCTAAATCCACTGATAACGTATCTATAATTCGGACAATACGAGCTGCATAAGTTCCTAAATTTTGAAATCTAATTTTATAGATTAAACGGTCATTTCTATTCGCTATAGCTTGTTCTCCTGAACCTTCTACTAGAACAGCTTTGTCGTTTGGATCTAAAGAACCAACTACAACATCGGTCATTGAGTAAGTATTGTTTGATGTACTACATTCATTACCTGCATAGGTTAATGAAGCATTTACTGTTACCACCTCATCTAGAATAGCATCTACACCTACCGAATCTGTTAAGTTAAAAATAGTATCTGATAAG
>CALDTD010000233.1 GCA_937924345.1 uncultured Flavobacteriales bacterium
TTCTTAGAGCAGAAAGGTATTTAAGATTATTAGGATTATTATTTTTAAATAATTGTTGATAGTCAATCGTATTAAATGTTGATGTATCTTTTGTGAAGTACGAATGCGAATAAGGGGAAATTAATAGTCTTCTTCCGTCATTGGCAATAGTAGGAGTAAGGAATAACATTGGAGATTCTCCTAAAAACTCTGATTTTTTATAATCTTCTAATGTTTTATTTTTAAAAGCACCTTCAAGATTTTCCTCAATTTTTTGTTCAAAAGAATAACCTCTATCTTTTGAATAAAAAGTATTTTTAAAATTAACCTTTTGATATCGAAAAATAAAGTCCGTTGTAGTAATACCAAATAGTAAAGGATTTAATAAGTCTTTGGCTATATTATTTTTGTATTGCTTATTGGTCAAACAAATACTAGTGTCTTGTTTTTTTTGTAAATAAAGTTCTCGTAAATAAGAAATTCCTATCATTCCTCCAGAAGCTCCAGTAATTAGCTCTGTATGTGGTAGAAGTTTATTATTGCAAATACTGTCTAAGTAACTCGTAGCATGAAAACTCCATAATGCAGAACGTAATCCACCACCACTAACATTTAGAATAACCATTTTAGGAAGTTCCCCATTTTTTCTTGTATTTTTTGTTTTCCAGTTTTCTAAAATTGCAATAGTATTTGCTCTGTCTTTATTTATTTGAACTTTATCTGTAGCAATCTTTAAAAGTGTTTCATTATTATATCTAGGCTCAAGCTCATAATTTAAACCATAAGCATAACTTTTAAATAAAAAAGAGTCTTTGGTGCCTGTAGAATAATTTACTACTAGTAGTAGTAAAATTACAAAAGATAAAGTCCATCCTTTAAACCAAGAGTATATAGCCGAATAGAACAACAAAAAAAGGGTTAATAAAATAAATATACTTGCCCCAGCTGGAATATTAAAAATTGGATTTTCTCTAAATATTCCCAAAATCAAAAATGTAACAAAAAGTAGTAGTTCATAGATTGAAGCATTTATGTTGTTTTGAGCAAATACTCTCTTTAACAGCCTTTCGTCGTAATGTTGAATGTTTCTTGCTAATTTTATTTCTTTAAAATTGTTTATATAAGTAACAATAGTAATTTTTTTTTGTTGACTAATTCGATAGTACCATTTTGTTTTCTTGTGAAAAGTTGCCTCTTTAGCAATATCTTTAAAATTCTTTTCGAAGTATGCTTCATCTTTACCACTAAAGTGATAAATGTTCTTATTAAAACCTATAAAATAAATTACAGAAATAATAATGAAGAGAAAGACTCCTCCAATAAAACTAATAAGGTTTAGTAATACTGTAAAAATATCCTTCAGTTCTTCTTCAATCTGAAACCAGTACGAACACCATAAAAAAGTAAATAAATATAGTGTTGGAATAATTAAGTTATTATAACAAAACTTAATAAATGGCCTAGAAAATGTAGCCAAAAAAGGGAACTCAGAAGCAAACATGATGTAGCTGTAAATGTTAAAAGCCATTATAAAACCTCCTGCAGCTATTCCTAAAATTAAAAAAGAAAATAGATCTATATTACCAAAATATTCAGGTGTGAGAATTAAAAAAGGAATGCCATATTTATAGCCAATTGTTTGAGTTGTGAATAAGAATATAAGTGCCCAAAATCCTAATATAACTTGATTTCTTTTTAGGTGTAAAAGAATAATCTGAATAGGAAAGAAATACCAAATCCTTCTTAAACGAGATGGCTTTTTTACTGTTTTATTTCCTTTTGATATCGAATCCATGACTTAATTATTGAATTTAAGACTTTTTATCGATTTTCAAAATTATATCCCATAAGATATTATTACTTTTATAATGATACATTTAAGAAATAAATATGGCAGGAAATACATTTGGTACACTTTTTAAATTAACAACATTTGGAGAGTCTCATGGTGAAGCTGTTGGAGGAATTATTGACGGTTGTCCTGCTGGTATTGAGTTAGATTTTAATGAAATTCAAAAAGAGTTAGATAGGAGAAAACCTGGTCAAAGTAAAATAACAACCCAACGTAAAGAGTCAGATATTGTCCAATTTCTTTCTGGTATTTTTGAAGGTAAAACAACAGGTACTCCAATTGGGTTTTCTATTCTAAATAAAGATCAAAAAAGTAAAGACTATAATCATATTAAAGATGCTTTTCGTCCCTCACATGCAGATTTTACTTATCAAAATAAATATGGCATAAGAGATTATAAAGGAGGGGGAAGAAGCAGTGCTCGAGAAACAGTAAGTAGAGTTGTGGCTGGAGCAATTGCTAAACAGATTTTGGCGAAAATGGGTGTCACAATCAATGGTTATGTAAAGGCTGTAGGTGAAATACAGACTAACTTACCGATTGAAAGTTTAGACTTTTCAAATACTGAAAAAACGATTATTCGATGTCCAGATTTAAAGAAAGCCCAAGAAATGATTGATTACATCGATTCTATTAGAAAATCTGGTGATACGATTGGAGGAATTGTTGGTTGCGTTATTAAAAATATGCCAATTGGATTAGGCGAGCCAGTTTTTGATAAATTAAATGCTGTCTTGGGAGGTGCTATGTTAAGTATAAACGCAGTTAAAGGGTTTGAATTAGGTAGTGGATTTGAAGGGACAAAACTTCGCGGAAGCCAACACAATGATTTATTTGAAAAAACGAATAATAAAATTAGAACTAGACAAAATAATTCTGGTGGGGTACAAGGAGGTATCTCCAACGGTGAGCCAGTATATTTTAATGTAGCCTTTAAGCCTGTTGCAACAATAATGCAAGATCAAAAAAGCATAGATAAAAATGGTAATCTTATAGATATCAAAGGAAAAGGGAGACATGACCCTTGTGTAGTTCCAAGAGCTGTTCCCATTGTAGAAGCTATGGCAGCTATAACAATTCTAGATTTTTATTTGAGAAATAAAGCAATTACTATTTAGAAAGTTCCCAGTTCTCAATATTTTCTTTCAATTCTTTAATCATCTTAACTTTTGTAGGTTTTCGATCTAAAATTGCACTTTTAGTATAATATAAATGTTTGTTTTTTAGGTAGTTGTGTTGGATTTTTAGCCATTCTAAGTCCTCGTAAATAGTCCCTTGTTTAATTAGCTCTTTTCTTAATGTGTTTGCGATTTCATGATAATTATCTGTTCCTAAATAATCATGATCTGCATCACACATTATTTGTTCTAAATGGGTATTAGGTTCTACTTTAGATTGAGTAGCTAGAATCATATTACGAACAATTTCAGTTTCTTCAGGGCTGTAGTCAAAACTAGGTAATACTTCGGAAACTAAATTTGCAGCAAATAGTTCATTGTTTTTGTATTGAAATAGAAATCCACTATCATGATAATAAGCAGCTGTAAGAATTAAATTATATTCTTGTTTCGTTACCTTTTCTTTTGCAGCAAGTATAGAAGCAGCTTTCACAACAGCAAAAGTATGATGGGCTCCGTGGTAGAAATAGTCTTTAGGTAGCTCCTTTACAAGTCTGTTTGTAATATATTCTTTTGCTTTTGCAAAATTCATAATCTCTAAGATTGTTATTTGGTACTTTATTTATGTTGTTAATGTACGAATTATTAATGTGATCGTAATAATTTCAACATTTTTAAATCAAAAAAGAATAATAAAAAGTTTTATGCTTCTTTTTGATTCTTCGTTGTAAATTTACATTCTATGAAATGGATATTGATTGTAATTTGTATATCTTTTTTTTTAATAAAGCCTTTTGGTCAGTCATCTTTCTTCCAAAATTCAGATACATTAAATAAAAATAGATTAAGAGGAGCTATAATAGCGGAGTCAGTATTAGGTGTTAGTTCTATTTTAGTTTTAAATGAAGTTTGGTATAAAAATTATCCAAGATCTACGTTTCATTTTTTCGATGATAGTGATGAATGGTTACAAATCGATAAATTTGGTCATGCAACTACTTCATATTACATGGGGCTAACCGGTATTGAAGTTATGAAATGGTCTGGTTTTAAAGGAGCCAAAAGATCATTTATTGGTGGAAGTTTGGGGTTTATATACTTGGCAGGTGTAGAACTGCTAGATGGGTTTTCAGATCAATGGGGTTTTTCTAATTCAGATGTTTTAGCTAATGCCGCAGGAACAGCTTTGGTAATAGCCCAAGATTTAGCTTGGCAAGAACAACGTTTTAGGTTAAAAATTTCGACACATTTATCTCCTTTCGCAAAATACAGACCCAATCTACTTGGAAGTTCTCTTTCCGAACGTTTATTAAAAGATTATAATGGGCAAACAATATGGTTAAGTGCTAATATTAGCTCTTTTTTACCCGAAGATTCTAAATTTCCAAAATGCTTGAGTGTATCTGTTGGAATAGGAGGGGAGGAAATGATTTCTGGAAAACCAAGAACTAATGTAATATTTAATGGCGAAGACATTAGTAAAGATTTTAATCGCTATAGACAGTATTATTTAAGCTTAGATTTAGATTTATCTTACATTAAAACAAAAAATAAGTTCATAAAAGGATTTACTTCTGTATTTGGTTTAATCAAGTTTCCATTTCCAACGATTGAATTTTCAAAACAAGGAGTCAAGTTTTATCCAGTATATTTTTGAAACAAACACTATCGTTTTTTATTAAAATTAAAAAGGTCACTAACAGTTATTGCTAGTGACCTTTACTATTTATAATTTAAGAATTAAATCTTTATTCTTTCTCTTCTTTCTTAGATGTTTTTTTACCGGCTTTAACTTCAACAACAATTTTTTCGTCCTTAAAATCAACTAAAAGAGTATCTCCTTCTTTAACATTAGATTTAATGATTTCTTCTGCTAAAGGATCTTCCAAATGTTTTTGAATGGAACGTTTTAATGGTCTTGCTCCATAATTCTTATCATAACC
>CALDTD010000234.1 GCA_937924345.1 uncultured Flavobacteriales bacterium
TACCTTAATTAATTTGATTTAGGATATTAATGGACTAGTTTTGCACCTTTATTATTTTAATATTTAGTATTAACAAATATACATTATGGATATTTTTGAAAGAATAGCAGGAAATAAAGGTCCATTAGGACAACACCAAAAGGAATCGCATGGTTACTTTACATTTCCAAAGCTAGAAGGAGAGATTGCCCCACGCATGACTTTTCAAGGAAAAGAAGTATTAACTTGGAGTATAAATAACTATCTAGGATTATCTAATTTACCAGAAGTAAGAGCTGTAGATGCTCAAGCTGCAAAAGACTGGGGACTAGGATACCCTATGGGAGCTAGAATGATGTCTGGACAAACTTCTCAGCACGAATTATTAGAAAAGAACATTGCTGAGTTTATGGAAATGGAAGCTTGCTACTTACTTAACTTTGGATACCAAGGTTTTATGTCTGTAGTAGATTCTTTAGTGACTAGAAACGATGTAATTGTTTACGATAGCGAATGTCATGCTTGTTTAGTTGATGGAGTTCGTTTACACCAAGGAAAAAGATTTGTTTTCCCTCACAATGATATTGATAAATGTAGAACTCAATTAGATAGAGCTAACAAAATTGTTGCAGAAACTGGTGGAGGAATTTTATTGATTACCGAAGGTGTATTTGGAATGAGTGGTGACCAAGGTAAACTAAAAGAAATTGTTGACTTACGTAAAAACGAAGGATACAACTTTAGACTAGTTTGTGATGATGCTCACGGATTTGGAACTTTAGGAGAAAAAGGTCAAGGTGCTGCTGAAGCGCAAGGTGTTCATGATGAGATAGATGTTCTATTGGGAACTTTTGCAAAATCTATGGCTAGTGTTGGTGCATTTGTTTGTGCTAAACAAGATGTTATCGATTATCTTTCTTACAATATGCGTTCTCAAGTTTTTGCTAAATCTTTACCAATGCCATTAGTTGTTGGAGCATTAACAAGATTAGAGTTACTAAAAGGACCTGAACAAAGAGGAAAACTTTGGACAATTGTAAACGCTTTACAAAAAGGTTTATTAGATGCTGGTTTTAATTTAGGAAATACAAATTCTTGTGTAACTCCAGTAATGCTAAGTGGAACATTAGGAGAAGCTACTAAACTTACATTTGATTTAAGAGAAAATTATGGTATTTTCACTTCAATTGTTGTTTACCCAGTTGTGCCTAAAGGAATGATTTTATTACGTTTAATTCCTACCGCTTCGCATAGTTTAGAAGATGTAGAATATACGATTGAAACATTTAAGAAAATAAAAGTAAAATTAGATGCTGGTGAGTATCACTCGGAAGAGTTACTAAATGCAAATGCATAATTTAAGTTGAGTTTATAACTCTTGAAAACCTCTAATCTTTTTTTGATTAGAGGTTTTTTTATTTAATTTCGATTCAAATTCTAACTCATGTGGTTTATCCTAAATATATTTCAGTCGATACTCATATTTACGTGTACTGTTTTTTTAATTCTATTAGAATTTATAGTACTATTATTTAGGCAAAGAAAAGCAGCTTTCTTTATCGTTGAAAGATTATGGTCCCCAGCTTTATTATTTATTGTGGGAGCTAAAATTAAATCGATTGATAAGCATAAGGTAATTGACTTAAAAGAACCAGTCATTTTTGCTTCCAATCATCAATCTAATTTCGATATTCCAGCCATAATCAATCAGACACCTCAACATTTACATTTTATTGCTAAACAAGAAATAAAAAAAGTTCCATTCTTGGGTCAGTATGTTACGGCGATGGGGTTTATTTTTGTTGATCGAAAAAATAAAGAAAAGGCTAAAGAAAGCTTAGAAAAAGCAGCTAACTTAATTAAGAGCGGGAGAGATGTCGTTATTTTTCCAGAAGGAACAAGGTCTAAAAATGGTAAAATTCAACAGTTTAAACGCGGTGCATTTATTATTGCCAAAGAAGGCAAAGTAAATATTGTTCCAGTTGCAATAAAAGGAACTGATAAAATAAACCCTGCAGGCAGATTTGAATTAAGACCTGGTAAAATAACAGTTAAATATGGAGACTTGATCTATTCTGACCAATTTAAAAATAAAACAACTGAGGAGTTTGCAGCTCATGTTCAAAAAGAAGTAGAGCTATTATATAAGAATATTTAATGAAAGAATTTTTAACCTCAATAATAGATTTTTTCTATTTCCCCTTTAAATCATTTATGCCACTAAAAACATATCGTTATGCAGCATGTGGTGGCGGAAACTTATTACTAGACATAATCCTATATTTTTTGTGTTTCAATTTTGTTTTATACAAACAGGATTTAGATCTTGGATTTATTGTTTTTAGCCCGCACATAGCTGCACTTTTTATAGTCTTCCCCATTACATTCACAACAGGTTTCTTATTAAATAAATACATCACATTTGAAGAATCAAACTTAGCAAGCAGAACACAATTTGTTCGCTATTTTATGGTTGCAATGGGAGCTATTTCTATGAACTATATTTTAATGAAATTCTTTGTAGATTTTATTGGCTTTTACCCTACTCCGCCTAGAATACTGAGCACTATAATTAGTGTAATTTACAGCTATGTTTTACAGAACAAATTTACATTTAAAGTTAATAAATAATTTTTTTTTAATGAAGCAAAAAAAAGAGGTCTATTGACCTCTTTTTAAATTTATGATATATTTAATTTAACTACCTATAACTCCATTACCTTCAAATACCCCCTTCTTGTAGATATCTATATGATCTAATAATCCAAACTCGTCATATAA
>CALDTD010000235.1 GCA_937924345.1 uncultured Flavobacteriales bacterium
CGCCCAAGTCTAATTTTACTGTATTTTTTGACATATATAGTTGTTGTCCTTAATTCTCGTAAATATAAGAAATGGAATTGATTTTAATCTATCTTTTGTCTACTGAATAGCAGATTTAGTAGAGTTTTCAATGTTTTAAATAGTAATTTAGAGGTGTTGTTTTTTTAATAAAATTGGTCAATTTATAATAAAGACAAGTCAATTCTATTAAGCTTTGATTCTTTTTTTAAGCGTTGGGATATAAAACGGTCATTTTGATTTTAGTGCTTTTTTGTTTTAGAATTAATCATTATAAAGCGTTAAAACCAAATTAAAATGACGCCTTTTCGAATAATAAATATTGTTGTAGTATATTAGTAGCCATAACATTATTACAATAAAATGAAATTAGTTTTTTCTATACTTATAACTCTTGTGTTTGCGCTTGCTTCGACTAGCTATTTAGCTCAATTAACAGATGACTTTACAGATGGAGACTTTACCTCTAACCCAACATGGAGTGGAGACGCATCTAAATACGAAGTTGATGCAAGTAATCAACTACATAGTAATGGATCTTCAGTTAGTGATACCGCCTATTTATCTACTGCAGTAGGAAATTTAGATTTTAATACTACTATAACTTGGGAGTTTTATGTTGCTATGAATTTTAGCCCATCAAACAGTAACAATTGTAGGGTTTATTTGGTTTCCGATAACGCTAATCTAAAGGAAGATTTAAATGGATATTATATAAGAATAGGAGAAAACGGAAGTACTGATGCTATAAAATTTTACAAGCAAGTTGGAAATACCAGTACACTGCTACATACTGGAATAGCCAATACATTTGGTTCTAACCCAACTGCGAGTATAAGAATTACAAGAAGTGCTTCAGGGGTTTGGTCTTTCGAATCTGACGCTGCTGGTGGAACAAACTATGTTGCTGAAGGGACGGTTACTAATACAGATATAACAACTACACAATTTTTCGGAGTTTCTAGTAAGTATACCGCTTCTAATTTTGATAATTTTTTCTATGATAATTTTTTAATTACTGGAAATGTTGTAGTAGATAATATACCACCAACTGTTTCAACTGTTTCGGTTATTTCTAATAATCAACTAGATGTTACATTTAATGAAGCGGTTTCAGTTGCTACTGCTCAAAGTATTTCAAACTATTCTGCTGATAACTCTATTGGTAATCCTACTTCTGCTATTGTTGATGGAAGCAACCCTACACTTGTTCACCTTACTTTTGCAACAAGTTTTACTGCAAACCAAAATAACATTTTAACAGTCCAAAATGTTCAAGATTTGGCTGGTAATGCAATGAGTACAAGTACACATCCTTTCTTGTTTTTTGTTGCGGTTGCGGCGAATTACAAAGATATTGTGATTAACGAAATTTTTGCAGATCCAAGTCCGCAAATAGGTTTGCCATCGGGAGAGTTTATTGAACTTTATAATGCATCGAACAAAACTTTTGATCTTTCTAACTGGACGATTGGAGATGCTTCGTCTGATGAGCAAATTGGAAACTATATTTTAGGTCCAAACGAATATGTTGTTATTGCAGATGATGGAGATGCTTTCGAATTTTCAATTTATCCAAATGTTATTTTAGTGCCTAGTTTACCTTCATACAGTAATGGTTCGGATGAGGTTGTTCTAAAAGATGAAAATGCCGTTGTTGTAGATTTTGTTGCCTATTCTTCTGATTGGTATGGCTCTCCAGAAAAAGAAGATGGAGGTTACACGTTAGAGTTAATAAATCCAACATTACCTTGTACAAGTTCGTCAAATTGGACTGGTTCAAACGATATAAATGGCGGAACTCCAGGAACACAAAACTCAGTTTTTGATGCTACACCAGACGCTACAACTCCATCTATCGTTTCTTCTACTGTAATTAATAATGTTACAATTACTGCGTGTTTTTCTGAGACATTAGATACAACTGGGGCAGCTCTAAGCAGTTTTAGCTTGAATAATGGAATTAATATTACCTCTTTTTCTTTTGATGAGTTTGTAACTTGCGTTGAGTTAACATTAAACCAAAATTTGGATACAGGTATAGTTTACACGTTAACAGTAAACGGACTAAGTGATTGTTCGGGTAACGTAGTTAACAATGGAACAGCAGAAATAATTTTGCCTGATGCTGGAAAGAAAGGAGATTTAATTATTAATGAAATTCTGTATAACCCGCTACCAGATGGTAGTGATTTTGTTGAGGTTTATAATAATTCTAATAAGAACATTGACTTATTTAATTGGCAATTAGCTAATATAGATGATGATACGATAGATAATCAGAAGTTAATAGAAACACACTTCTTACTTCGCCCAGAAGAGTTTGTAGTTTTAACAACCGACTCTGTTAATATAAAAGAAAACTATCCTAATGCTAAAGTTGGTCGTTTTATACGAATGAGTAGTTTTCCTTCATATTCGGATAATGAGGGAACTGTAATTCTATTATTGCCAAACAATCAAGTAGCCGATAGTGTTCATTATGATGATGATTTTCAATTTGCATTGCTAAAAGAAACAGATGGAGTTTCTTTAGAGCGTATTGATTATAACAGGCCGTCTAGTGATGCAACTAATTGGTTAAGCGCTGCAGAAGCAGAAGGATTTGGAACGCCAACAATAGTTAACTCACAATATGCAGTGACAGAAAACGCAACTACTGAAATTACCGTTTCTCCAGAATTATTTTCCCCAGATAATGATGGTTTCGAGGATGTGCTTACAATTGCTTACAAAATGGATGAACCAGGATTTGTCGGAAACATTACAATTTTTGATGTGCAAGGGAGAACAATACGTACATTAATGCAAAACGAATTGTTAGGGATTGAAGGTTCTATTTCTTGGGATGGTTTAACTAATAATAGAGAAAAAGCAAGAATTGGAGCTTATATTATTTATTTCGAATACTTTGATCTTGATGGTAATGTCCGTGCAATTAAACAGCCGTGTGTAGTTGGAGGTAAGTTTTAGTCGCCTTTTCAGGTTTTTAATGTAAAACCTTTCACTTATTGGTTTAAATTTACTCGCAAGTGAGAAAGCAATTTGGCATATTTCGTTTTTTATATAAACTATATTTTGGATTAGTTTATATGTTGTTGGGTTTGCTTTTGTTTCCTTTTATGTTAGTTTTTATTCGAGGTGATCGTAAGGTAGAACGCGGAATTAAAATTAAGCGATTATGGTCAAGTATTCTTTGTTTTTTCGGAGGGTATAGAATAGACGTAAAGTTTGAAGTTGATTTACCTCAAGACAAACCATTTATATTTTGTCCCAATCATACCTCATATTTAGATATTGTATTAATGTACCTAATTTTACCGCATCAGATAGCATTTTTAGGTATGTCAGAGATATTGAAATGGCCTATAATAAATTTATTTTTTAAAAGAGGGGTAGATATTCCTGTCTATAGAGAGGCTGGGAAAAAAGCAATCGATTGTCTTAAACCAGCTGCTGATGAGTTGAAAAACGGTCGTTCTTTAGTTATTTTTCCTGAAGGTAAAATTCCAGGTGAAGTTCCTAAATTAGCTCCTTTTAAAAGAGGTGCATTTATATTAGCAAAAGAAAATGATACACCTATAGTGCCCATTACTTTTTTTAATAATTGGAAACTATTTAGTGATCACACAGACCTTTTTGGTACAGCAAAACCAGGTACAGCAATTGTAAAAGTTCATCAGCCGATTTATCCTAAAGATTTTCAAGATTTCTTATCTTTGCAAAGAGAAACTTATCGTATAATCGATACTGAACTTCAAGATTATGGAAATAAATAATGAAATTGTCGACAAGATAGCTAGTCTTTCTAAATTAACTTTTTCTGGTGCTGAAAAAGAAGCAATTAAAAACGACATGAACAAAATGCTTGATTTTGTTGGTAAGTTGGAAGAGGTAGATACCGAAGGGGTTTCTCCTTTGATTCATATATCTGAAGAAGTGAATGTACTAAGGCCAGATAAGTCTGAATACTCTATTTCGCAAGAAGAAGCGTTAAAAAATGCACCTAAAAAAGATTCTACTTATTTCAAAATACCTAAAGTGTTGAAGTCATAAAAAAACAAGGATATGATAAAAAAAATTCTAGTAGGAATATTCATTTTATTGTCAGTTTTAGAAAGTGTTGCGCAAGGCTGTTCTACTTGTAGGGCCCAAATAGAGAGTGCAGATGGTTCTTCTTTAAGTGTTGGTAATGGGTTAAACACGGGGATTTTTATTTTAATGGGAGTGCCGTATGTTATTTTATTTTTAATTTTCAGAAAACCAATTGTACGGTTTGTAAAAAGCTTTTTTGTGTCTTCAGCTTCGTAAGAATTTGTTTGCTGTCGTTCTAAGTTGTATCTTTATAAAAAAGTTCTTTAAACAAACAATCTTATTAAGAAAGGTGGAGGGATTGGCCCTTTGAAACCTTGGCAACCCATCTTCTGATGTAGGTGCCAATTCCAAATAGATAAGCAGATACATAAATAAATATTTAAATCTCTTTCAATCTTTTTGGAAGAGATTTTTTTGTTTAGTGAATGTACATGTAGTCTTAGATCTTTAGATTTTGAGTCTTTAATCGATATAAAATGGCAAATATACTAGAAGAAATAAAAAAGAGAATTTTGGTGCTAGACGGAGCAATGGGAACCATGATTCAACAATATAAGCTAGAAGAAGAAGACTTTCGTAAAGGCTGGTTTGAAGATCATGAAAGTCCATTAAAAGGAAATAATGATTTACTTTCTTTAACACGTCCAGAAATTATCAAAACCATTCATGGGAAGTATTTTGAAGCAGGTGCAGATATAGTAGAAACTAATACGTTTAGTGGCACTTGGATTGCACAAGCAGATTATGGATTAGAGAAATATGCTTATGACATAAACTTTCATGGTGCTAAATTGGCAAAAGAAGCCGCAGAAGAATATACAGCTAAGAACCCTGAGAAACCTCGTTTTGTTGCAGGGTCTATAGGTCCTACCAATAGAACAGCTTCAATATCTCCAGATGTAAATAATCCTGCTTTTAGAAATGTTTCTTACGATGAGCTAGTTGATGCTTATAAAGAACAAACCAAAGGTTTAATAGATGGAGGTGCAGACGTATTGTTAGTTGAGACAGTTTTTGATACATTAAATGCAAAAGCAGCTTTGTTTGCGATACAAACAGTTTATGAAGAAATGGGTGTTGTTTTGCCAATTATGGTTTCAGGAACAATTACAGATGCAAGTGGTAGAACTTTAACTGGGCAAACTACTGAGGCTTTTCATATTTCGATGCAACATGCACCTTTATTGTCAATAGGTTTAAATTGTGCTTTGGGAGCAAAAGATATGAAGCCTTACTTAACTGTTTTGGCAAAGGAAAGTCATTTTGGTGTAAGTGCTCATCCTAATGCAGGTTTGCCAAATGAGTTTGGAGAATATGACGAAACTCCAGAAATGATGGGAGAACAAATAAGAGATTTTTTAAACAATAACTTATTAAACATTGTAGGAGGTTGTTGTGGAACATCTCCTGCACATATAAAAGCGATTGCAGATATAGCAGCTGAATATAAACCTAGAGTTTACCAAGTTTAAATGCAAAAAGGGTAGAAGCGACATCCTTTTTAGTTCTCGATATATTTTTTTTTGATAAAAAATAAAAACACTTGAACTGACTAAAAAGATACAGCGGATGACCTGACTCCAATTTTTGAATTGGAGGTTTGCCCAAAATATTAAGAAGACATTATACAATTCACATTGCACCTAACACATCGAAAAAATGAGTTTACACGAAGATTATAAAGGGAAGTATGAATACAAATGGTTTGACCTTCCTTATCTAAAATTAAGTGGGCTAGAACCGTTAACAATAACACCCGAGTTAAACTTTGTAAATGTCGGGGAAAGAACTAATGTAACAGGGTCTCGTAAGTTTTTACGTTTAATAAAAACAGGAGAATTTGAGGAAGCATTGCAAGTGGCGAGAGATCAGGTAGAGGGTGGTGCCCAGATCATAGATGTTAATATGGATGAAGGAATGTTAGATGGAGTAGAGGCCATGAAGACTTTTTTGAATTTAATAGCTTCTGAACCAGATATCTCTAGAGTTCCTATTATGATTGACTCTTCTAAATGGGAGATTATTGAAGAGGGACTAAAGTGTGTACAAGGTAAATGTATTGTAAATTCTATTAGTTTAAAAGGTGGAGAAGAAGAGTTTATTCGTCAAGCTAAATTGATAAAAAAATACGGAGCGGCGACTATTGTAATGGCTTTTGACGAAGAAGGACAAGCAGATTCTTACGAAAAGAGAATTCAAATGTGCGAACGTTCTTATCGTGTTCTGGTCGATAAAGTAGATTTTCCACCTCAAGATATTATTTTTGATCCAAATATATTTCCTGTTGCCACAGGAATAGAAGAGCATAATAACAATGCAATGGACTTCTTTAGAGCCACACGATGGATAAGAGAAAACCTTCCTGGAGCTCATGTAAGTGGTGGAGTTAGTAATGTTTCGTTTTCGTTTAGAGGAAATAATACTGTTCGTGAGGCTATGCATTCTGCTTTTCTTTACCATGCTATAAAAGAAGGTATGGACATGGGTATTGTAAATCCAGCGATGTTAGAGGTTTACGACGATATTCCAAAAGATCTATTAGAACACGTAGAAGATGTTTTATTAAACAGAAGAGACGATGCGACAGAACGTTTGTTAGACTTTGCTGAATCGGTAGTTGGATCGGTAAAAAAAGAAGAAAAAACATTAGAGTGGAGAACCAAGTCTATACAATATCGGTTATAGCACTCTTTGGTAAAAGGAATTACCGAGTTTATAGATGAGGACGTAGAAGAGTGCCGTCAACAATTCGATCGTCCGATAGAAGTAATAGAAGGCCCTCTAATGAATGGGATGAACATTGTTGGAGATTTATTTGGTGAAGGAAAAATGTTCTTGCCTCAAGTAGTAAAATCTGCTCGTGTAATGAAAAAAGCAGTTGCTTATTTACTGCCTTATATTGAAGCGGAGAAAGGCGGAGAAACTTCTAGTGCTGGTAAAGTTCTAATGGCAACTGTAAAAGGAGATGTGCATGATATAGGTAAAAATATTGTTTCTGTGGTATTGGCCTGCAACAACTACGAGATTGTAGACATGGGTGTGATGGTGCCTCCTGAAAAAATTATCCAAAAAGCAATAGAAGAAAATGTAGATATCATTGGCTTAAGTGGTTTAATCACCCCTTCATTGGATGAAATGGTGTTTTTGGCCAAGG
>CALDTD010000236.1 GCA_937924345.1 uncultured Flavobacteriales bacterium
CTAGTGCCGCAAGGCGTGTGAGTTCGACTCTCTCTATCCGCACTTAAATTAAATGGTATAAGTGTAAAGCTTATACCATTTTTAGTATGTAGTAACTTTAAAATAATTAAAAACCAGAAATGGAAATTGTAAAAGAAAACATCGACGATTTAAATGCTATTATTAAAGTAAAAATAGCTAAAGAAGATTACAATGATTCTTACGAGAAAGCATTAAAAAATGTTAGGAAACAAGTGCAAATGCCTGGGTTCAGACAAGGACAAGTTCCTGCATCTGTGGTAAAGAAAAAGTATGGTGTTTCAATTTTAGGCGAGGAGTTAGATAAAGTTTTAAATTCTGCACTTTTTGATTATATCAAAGAAAATGAATTAGATGTTTTAGGGCAGCCTATTCCAAAAACAGATGAGAATAAAGCTATTGATTTTAAGAATCCAAGTGATTTTGAATTTAGCTATGAAATTGGTTTAGCACCAGCATTCGAAGTTAAGTTAACAAAGAAAGAGAAACACACTTACAATAAAGTTAAAGTTGATTCAGAATTAATTGATAAACAAGTTAGTGATTTTGCTAAAAGATATGGAAGTTTAGCTGCTGTAGATAAAAGCGGTGAGAAAGATATGATTATGGCATCTTTCAAGGAACTTGACGAAAATGATAAATTAGTTGAAGGTGGATTTACACATTCTTCTACAGTATCTGTAGAGTTTACTGAAGATAAAGCAGCTAAGAAAAAGCTAATTGGATTGAAAGCTGGGGACGTTTTAATTATAGATCCTAAAACTATTTCTAGAGGTGCTGCAGATTTAGCAGCTATGCTAAATATATCTAAAGAAGCTGCAGAGAAGTTTGATAAGAATGTTGAATTAACTGTAACAGAGGTTAAGCGTTTAGAAGAAACTAATGTAGACCAAGAATTAATTAATAAAATTTATGGTGAAGGAGTTGTAGATGGTGTAGAGGCTTTTAGAGCTAAAATAGAGGAAGAGATGTCTTCTATGTTTAATGCCGATAGCGATCGTTTATTTAAAAGGGATTTTGCCAATAAATTAGTAGATAAGTTATCTTTATCTTTGCCTGATGAGTTTTTAAAGCGTTGGATTGGAATGTCTAACGAAGAGGTAACTGCAGAGCAGATAGAGGCTGAATATGATCAATATGCAGAATCTTTGAAGTGGCAATTAATTGAAAATAAAATTATAAAAGATAATAAGTTAGAAGTTTCTAACGACGAAGCTATTGAATATACTAAAGATTTATTGGGTAAACAATATGCTCAATATGGAATGATGATTCCTGAAGAAGAAGAGTTTAATAAAATGGCAATGTCTGTTTTGGGTAACAAAGATGAAGGAAAGAAAATTTACGATGCTCTATATGAGTCTAAAGTTTTGGATTACTTAAAGAGTGCTGTAAAAGTAGAAGAGAAAGAGTTAAGTTACGATGAGTTTGTAGAATTAGCAAGCGCAAAATAATTTATCAAATCGATATTAAATTAAAGACCAATGCTCTTAGTATTGGTCTTTTTTAGTTTTAAATTACGAAAGTATTATAAAGAAATATGTTTAAAGAAGAAGGAGCAACATTAAAAATCGACGAATTAGGAGAATTCGGTTTAATTGACCATATTACCAAAAAGGTTAAAATTAGAAATACCTCAACAAAGATTGGGATAGGGGATGATGCTGCTATTTTAAATCATAGTGGTAACGATATTGTTGTAACTACTGATTTATTAATTGAAGGAGTACATTTTGATATGGTTTTTACGCCACTTAAACATCTAGGATATAAAGCTGTAGTTGTTAACGTAAGTGATATCTATGCTATGAATGCTCAACCGCGTCAAATTACCGTTTCATTAGCAATTTCTAGTAAGTACAGTGTAGATGCTATTTCTGAAATTTATGAAGGAATAAACCTTGCAGCAGAACGATATGGTGTAGATGTTGTTGGAGGAGATACTACTTCTAGTCTCTCTGGTTTAATGATAAGTGTTACTGCCATTGGAGAACTTGACAAAGACTTAGCCGTAAAAAGAAGTGGAGCCAAAGAAAATGATTTAATTGTATTATCGGGTGATGTTGGTGGTGCATATATTGGACTAACATTATTGCAACAAGAAAAAGAGGTTTGGAAAGTTAATCCTAATTCTCAACCAGATTTTACGGGTAAAGATTACGTTTTGGAACGGCAGTTAAAACCAGAAGCAAGAAAAGATATTATTTCATTATTAAAAGAAATGAAAGTGGTTCCAACAAGTATGATTGATGTTTCTGATGGGGTTTCCTCAGAGATAATGCACATTTGTAAAAGTTCAGATGTTGGGTGTAATATTTACGAAGAAAAAATCCCAATAGATCCAACAACTTATCAAGGTGCTAGAGATTTTGATTTAGATCCTACTATGTGTGCGTTAAATGGGGGCGAAGATTACGAGTTACTATTTACCGTTAGTCAATCAGATTACGATAAGATAAAAGGAAATCCAAACCTAACAGTT
>CALDTD010000237.1 GCA_937924345.1 uncultured Flavobacteriales bacterium
GCGGTTTCTCTTTGCTTATTGATTTTCTATTGTTTCCCATTTCTAAATCTAGTGGTTTAGTGCTTTCTTCTTGTCTTGATTTAGTTGTCTTACTTTTAAGTGACGCATAAATACAGATGTACAATTTAAAACACAAACAATAAAACCAGTCATACCATCTAAAAATCCAAGCCTTAAGAAGTAATCACTAAAAAAACGATAAGTTGGTTTTACTAAAAAGTGAAAAAGATTTGGTTTTTCGCCTCTGTTAGAGCGATCGGTTGCACTCATAGTAGTGTACCTATCCCATTTTTCTAAATAGTGAAATACATCTTTAAACGTATAATGTGTTAAACTGTTTTTTAGTTTTCCAATTTCACCGTTACATAAAATTTCTGCATGTACACTTTTATTCTCGTACTTACATAAATCTCTTTTAAATAGACGTATAACTTTGTCACCTTGCCATCCCGAATATTTTATCTCTGAGCCCATAAAAAAGTTTCGTCGTTTTATCCAATAGGCATCAGAATTAACTTCGCTTTTCAAAACATTCTTAATTTCCATTTTTAAGTGTTCATCAACACGTTCGTCGGCGTCTAAAAGAAAAATCCATTCGTATTTAGCCTGAGGAATAGCCCAGTTTTTTTGAGAAGCAGAGTGTTCATACTCGCGTTGAATTATTGTGGCTCCTTTCTCTTTAGCAATGTTTACTGTTTTATCTATACTATAAGAGTCAACAACTAAAATTTCGTCTGCCCATTTTACAGATTCAATAGCAGCTTCTATATTGTGTTCTTCGTTAAAAGTTGGGATTATGGCGGTTACTTTTTGCATCTTATAAGGACAAAGATATGTTTTTTATTACTTTTACAAGAATAGAGTTCTTTCAGTTATATAAATAAGATTTGGAAAATGAAGATTAGTGGTTTTACTTTTATTAAAAATGGAGATAAGCTGTATATTCCCACAAAAGAGTCTATTTTATCTATTCTTCCAATTTGCGATGAGTTTATAGTTGCGCTTGGAAACTGTGATGAAGATGACAAGACTGAAGCGCTAATACAGTCTATCGATTCTCCGAAAATAAAATTAGTTAGAACCGTTTGGGATACTAAAGCATTTCCTAAAAATACTGAGTTTGCTCACCAAACAGATATTGCTAAGTCTCACTGTACTGGTGATTGGTTGTTTTATTTGCAGTGCGATGAGGTCATCCATGAAAACGACTTGGATACCATAAGGCAAGCGTGCCAAGATCAATTATCCAATAAGGATGTTGAAGGTTTTCTGTTTAAATATCTTCATTTTTGGGGAGACTATAATCACTATCACCTTTCCCACGTGTGGTATAATAGGGAGATAAGAATTATACGAAACCTACCTGAAATTCACTCTTGGAAAGACGCCCAAAGTTTTAGAAAATTTGATATCTGGGAAGGTGGTTTTAATGATTATCAAAGAAAAGAAGGTACTGAGAAACTAAAGGTGATTGAATTAAATGTAAATGTTTATCATTATGGTTATGTCCGCCCTCCTGTTTTAATGACAAAAAAGCGAAAAGTAAGTTCTAAGACATATCATGGAGCAGAAGCAAAAGAAGCTCAAACAGTTCCAGATTTGTATGATTATGGGCCGTTAAATAAGTTGACTGTTTTTAAAGGGAGTCATCCTAAGACTATGGCAAAGTGGATTGCTAAATTTGATTGGCAAAAGCAATTGCAATATAGTGGAACGAGAAATGTAAATAGACCAATTCACAAACATGAAAAAATAAAGTATCGTTTTTTATCTTGGTTAGAAAATGCTTTTAGAAACGGAAAACCAATAGGAGGGTTTAATAACTTTATAAAGTTATAAAATGATTTTTTTTACAGTTTTATTGCCGTTATCATCCGTTAATATTACATTGTAAATTCCTGTAGCAATATTGGTAGAATTTATAATAAATTGATTTTGACCTTTGTTTGATGATATTAGACTTTCTTGTTGTATTAGTTTACCACTCATATCTATCAAGTTAAACGAATGAATGCTATTATTAGTTTGAGCATTTAATTCTATATGAATTGTATTACTGTTTAGTGGAGAGAAAATATAAGTAGAGCTTTCACTCTCACAAGAAGAAACAGAAATTATAGATGAGTATAATTCAACATTTGTTTCGTTTGTAAGTATACGGTAATAACTAATATCAATATATGGATTTCTATCAATAAATTGAAATTGAGTTTCTCCATTGTAACTGTTTACATTACCAATCGTGAAAAAATTAACTCCATCTGTACTTTTTTGAACGATGTAGTTTGTTGTGTTTTGTGTTTGAATTTCCCACTCTAGAATTATGTCTGAATTATTGCAATCTCCTTTAAAATAAACTAAAGAAAGAGGTAATGGATGATCATAGTCAGTTAATGTCCAAGATCTATAGAATTCAGAAGCTAAAATGTTTACATTTTCTACTCGGTTATTACCTGCAGTCGAAGGGTTGGCGGCAGGTCCTGCTGTATTTCCCCAAATTCCATAAGACCCACTGTGGCTTCCTTCCCATCTGTTATTCGTGTTGTTAAAACGTTGTGCTCCTAGGTTTGCCGGGTTTAAGGTGTTTGCTGCTGTTCCAACTTCGGTAGCATCATTATTAAAACCGAAATTAAGCGACACTGCTGGTCTAGTAGAATAATTTTCGGCATCAATAATCCAAAATCGGTCAACTACCCAAGCCTTATTATCGATATTACCAGTAGAAGACATGAAGTGTGTAACATCTGTTGGCCAAGGCAGATTGTCATCGTCAGATTCGTAAGTTGAAAATAAAATATCTCCAGCTCCCACGCCAGCTGTTGTAGGTGTTACAGTTAGCGGGATTTTAGCTTCTGTTGTACCTACACCTGTAGTAAAAGGAACTGTAAAGTTTCCTGTACTTGTACCGATGTTCCATTTAACATAGTTATACTCATCTTCTGATATTATATTACCACCAGTACCTTGAGTTATAATTCCATTTTGGTGAGGCTGATTGATAACCATATATATTGGTGTAGCAGAAGAACCTCCATTAAAAACAACATAAGGATCGTTGTTAAGAATAAGAGCATTGTTTTGTGCTAAAAGACTTGTAGTAGCATAAAGTAAAATAATATGTAAAAAAGCTTTTTTCAAAAGGTTAAATATAATATACTAATCTAATTTAGATGAATTGAACTTAACAACCAAATTAAATATATTATAATCCTAATTTCTTTTTAACTAATGGTAAGATATTATCTTCAGTATTCTTTGCGTAAATTATATTTCCAAAACTAACATCAGTTATATAGTCAAAGCTATTTTCAGCTGCTACATCATCAATAGCTTTTTGCATTTTAGTTCTAATTGGTGTGTAAAGTTCGTTTTTCTTTTTATTTAATTCAGCATCAGCTTGCTCTGGAAATTTTTTGATAGCCTCTTGCTCTTTAAGCAATGTCTCAATTTTTTCTTTTCTAATCAACTCACTCATAGTAGCGCTATCACGTTTATAAGCTACAACTTCGTCTTGGAAAACCTTTTGTTTTTGCTGGAAATAACCTACGAATTCTCTTTTCATCTTTACTAAAGCAGTATCTGCTAGTGCTTTTTCTGGCATAACTTGCCATAGTGCTGTAGTATTTATATATCCAATTTTAGATTTTGTAGTGTTACTTTTTGCAGCAACCAATACAATTAAAAAGAGTATTGCAACACCTATAAATAAAGATTTGTAAGAAATAGAGTTCATAATTTGGGTATATTTGTTAATAATATAAAATTTTATTTTGTCAACAAATATCAAATATAATTCTAATAAAAACCAACGCTTAGAAGAGTTTTTTAAAAATGCAGAGTCTTTTTTAGTTTTAAATGACCGTTTAAAGCAAAGTGGGTATGTTGCTCTAGATGTAAATAAGTCTTTAATTATTGATGAGGAAGAAATGTTTGATCCTTTGAGGTTTGATAAGTTTGTAAATAAAAAAACGTGGAAATTTGGCTTTCTAGGTTATGATTTAAAAAATGATTTCGAAGTATTGAGTTCTAATAATAAAGATAACCTTAGTTTGCCGAAACTTTATTTTTTTGTCCCAAAAACGCTTATTAAGTTTCAAAATGATAAGGTTGAATTGGTTTATGGTAATGAAAATGATTTAAGTATTGCACATCTTTTATTGGGCTCCGAGAAAGATGGTTTTGAAATTAATAATTCTCTTCAGTCATCAATTACAAAAGAGGCTTACCTAGAGAAAGTAGAACGATTAAAAAACGAGATTAAAAAAGGTAATATCTACGAGGCTAACTTTTGTTATGAGTATTTTGCTGAGAATGCCCTAGTTAATCCATATTGGCTTTATCAAAGTTTAATGGAGAATTCTAATGCTCCATTTTCTTGTTTTGGAAAGTTTGAGGATAAATACATCATTAGTGCCAGTCCCGAACGGTTTTTAATCAGAAAAGGAAATAAATTAATCTCTGAACCAATAAAAGGGACTGCAAAGCGGGGAAGAGATAAGCAAGAAGATTTTGCTATAAAAACAGCTTTAAGAGAAAATGAAAAAGAACGCGCAGAGAACATTATGATTGTAGATTTGGTAAGAAATGATTTTTCTAGAATTGCAAATTATAATTCAGTTAAGGTAGAAGAGCTCTGCAAAATTTATTCTTTTAAAACTGTTCATCAAATGATTTCTAAAGTTAGCTGTGAATTAAAAGAGGGTATTCAGTTTTCGGAGATTTTAAAAGCTACTTTCCCAATGGGTTCTATGACTGGTGCGCCAAAAATAAGTGCGATGGAACTAATAGAGCGTGAAGAAGAAACAAAACGAGGTCTTTATTCAGGGGCGGTTGGTTATATAAAACCTAATGGTGATTTTGATTTTAATGTAGTAATCCGTTCTTTTATTTATAATGCAACGGCCAAATACCTTTCTGCAATGGTTGGTGGAGCAATTACTGCCAAAAGCAATCCAGAGGAAGAATATGAAGAAACATTAGTCAAAATTGCTGCGTTGTTTAAATCTTTAGCTTGATGGATGTGTTAATTGATAAGTTATATTCTGAACTTTCACGTTTAGATGATCATTACCGAACAAAAAAGTATTTGTTAGCAGTTAGTGGAGGAGAAGACTCTGTATGCATGTTGCATTTGTTTCATCAATCGGGTTTAGCGTTTGAAGTTGCTCACTGCAATTTTAACTTAAGAGGAGAAGAGTCTGATGAAGATGAAAGCTTTGTAAGAACCTTGTGTAAGCAATTAAAAGTTAAAGGAAGTTTTATCCAGTTTAATACGTCAGAAATTGTAAGGAAAAATAAAACCTCTATCCAAGAAGAGGCAAGGAAGTTGCGTTATCATTGGTTTAATAATTTGTTGGTAGACAATGATCTAGATTATATCTCTACAGCACATCACCAAGATGACGTGATTGAAACATTTTTTATAAATTCTGTTAGGGGAGCGGGGTTAAAGGGATTAAAAAGTATTCCAAGAAAGAATAAGAATGTAATAAGACCTTTACTCGGTTTTAGTAAAAAAGAGATACAAGGCTTTATACAGGAAAATAATTATAAGTTTAGACAAGACTCTAGTAATGTTAATACTAAGTATAGTCGTAATTATTTAAGACACGAGGTTATTCCAAAGTTAGATAATGTTCATCCAAATGCAAAAAAAGGATTGCTTGCTACAATTAACTATGTAAAAGAAACAGAAGATTATCTAAATAAGAAAATTGAAGAAGACAAAGCATCTATTATTACTGAAGTAAATTCTACGATTCAAATAGATTTAACAAGTAACCCGTCTTTATTTTTATTATATACAACCTTATCAGATTTTGGATTTACTAAAACTCAGGTAGAGAATTTAGTTTCATCAAATAGAAGAAATGCTATTTTTTTAAGTAATTCTCATGAGGTTTTTAAAGAAGAGAACAGTATTGTGATTCGAAAAAAAGAGCATAAAGGGCAAGAAAGTTTTATTATTGATGGCCTAGGTTCTTTTTTTAGTCCATTTAAAGTTAACATTACAGAACAAGAGAATAAAGAATTGGAGTTTTCGGATTGTGTCGTTTATTTTGACCAAGAAAAGATAAAGTTTCCACTGATAATAAGAAAATGGAAGCCAGGAGATGTTTTTTTTCCGTTTGGGATGAAAGGAAAACAAAAATTAAGCGACTACTTTATAAATAACAAATATACTGTAGCGCAAAAAAGAGACGCTTGGGTTTTAGAAAGCGAAAATAAAATTGTTTGGATTATAGGTAAAAGGACAGACGATCGTTTTAGAGTGACAAAAAAATCTAAAAAAATTATAAAAATTGAAACCAAATCTTTTCTTTTACAGTAACAATATAGACCAAAACACTTAAAATACTTGCCTTATGGAAAATACAACATTAGAAGTAACTCAAATAGAAAAAGAAGAAATCTCAAAATTAACATTTCCAAAAACTCCTGTTCAAAAAACAGACGATGAGTTAAAGGTTTTAAAGCATTCTTTAAGAAGAGCAATGATTTTAGGAAATCTACATCACACAAAAATTAAAATTGTATTCGAAGACGATAAAAGTCGTAAGGAAGTTAGAACTACGGTATGGGCAGTCGGAGATAAAAACATTGTACTTAAACAAGGGACTATTATTCCAATTAATCGTATCGTAAGTATTGTCTAGCGTGCTATTCACTTTTTACTGTTTGTAGAAACTTTGGTCACATTCTTGTTTATAGGGTTATACTCTTAACTTTATTTCTTTATTAAATACAAGTGATCTTTATGCGATATTTATCTTTTTTCTTTTTGTTTTATTTTTTCTTTATTTCAGCAAAAAGTCAGGAGAAATATATAGTCGATTTTTACGGGTTAGATTCTGTTAATTATTCATTTGTAAACGTCAATAATCTTACTACAGAGCGTTGGGATATTCTACCGCAGCCCAATTTTTGGAAACAAGTTATGTTATTAAATTCAGACTCTTGTTTGGTTAATATAGCAGCTACACGAACAATTTTGGGAAAAGATTCTTTTGTAAAGTGGAAAGCTCAAACAGAAGAAGAAAAAGCATTATATAAAGATAGTGTTAGGAAAAAGTTTAACCTAAACCACGAAGAAAAAATATATATCACCTCTGGAAAAAGTCATTTTTATCAATTTCAAAAAGTTATACCAAGTATAAGTAAGGCAATACCAATTTTTAAATCTTATAAGACAGACCCTTGGTATGCGCAAGCTATATTGTTAATTGAAAGTCCAGGTAAAATTGAATTTTCTAATGTTGGTGCTTACGGTCCTTTTCAATTAATGAAATCTGTAGCTAGAAGCCATGGTTTAATTGTAAATAAAACCTTAGATGAGCGTAAGGACTTTGATAAGTCTGCAATGGGGGCAGCAAGTTTGCTAAGGAATACTTGCATTCCAGAAGCAAAGCGTATTTTAATAAACAATGAGATTGAATTTTCTGAAGATGAACTTTGGTTTAAGCTTTTTGTACTGCATATTTATCATGCTGGAGCCGGAAATGTTGGAGGGTTAATAGATTCTTTCGAAGAGAAACCCAACGGACAAGCATTAATAACCAAAATGTGGCAGTCTGAATGGGGAGGATTTAAAAACGCCTCTCAAAATTACTCTCAAGTTGCACTTGCTGCAATGCTCAATTTGTCAGATCTTATTTATAAAGACTGTAAAACTTTACATTCTTGTAGTTTAGATGAAATTTAAGTTATTTTTGCGGGTTAAGAAAAGAAATGAAAATGCAAACAATTAATAAACTTTCTATACTTATTCCAGCTTATAATGAGGAAAAAACAATTCATCTTATTTTAGATAAAGTAAAGTCAGTAAAACTGGTTGGCGATATTCAAAAAGAAGTAATTATAGTCAACGATTGTTCTTCAGACGAAACTGTACAAGCAGTAGAGTTGTATAAAGAAAATAATTCAGACTTAAAGATTCAGTTATATAATCAAGAAACTAATAAAGGAAAAGGAGCAGCTATTCACAAAGCAATAGAAAAGGCTACAGGAGATTATTTAGTGATTCAAGATGCTGACTTAGAGTACGACCCCGAGGAGTATAATGATTTGCTTAAGCCAGTTATAGATGGTTATGCAGATGTAGTTTACGGTTCGCGTTTTTTAGGGGGAAATCCACATAGGATTCTGTTTTATTGGCACAGTATCGGTAATAAGTTTCTGACTAATTTGTCTAATATGTTTACCAATCTTAACCTTACTGATATGGAAACATGCTATAAGTTAATAAAGACAGACATAGCGCAGTCGCTCCAGTTAAAAGAACAACGTTTTGGTTTCGAGCCAGAGTTAACCGCAAAGCTTTCTCGGGTAAAGGATATTCGCATTTATGAGGTCGGAATTTCTTATTACGGTAGAACTTACGAAGAAGGAAAGAAGATTGGTTGGAAAGATGGTTTTAGAGCAATTTACTGTATTTTAAAGTATAATTTGTTTTCGAAATAACTTGTTTTGGGTAAATTTTTATTAGACAAGAAGTCAAATAAAAACCGAGCTATTCACTATATCTTTTTTGTTTACGAGACAACAAAAAAGGATGCCGTTTCTATCTCTTTTACATTTTCTTGTAGATGTTTACGTTCTATTTCGTATTATAAATCATTCCCTATAACCTGCAAAATTTCATAATTACTTTTATCGTAAACATAGTTAATTAAAGAAAGGTTTTCTTGGTTGTATTTAGAGTCAGCTGTTTTGTCGCACAACTGAACTGCAAAATCATTATGAATTTTTAGTCTAATGTACTTATCTTTTTAATTTGTTTGTAAAGTTCCTTTTCGTCACCTGGAGCATAGTTATTATGGTCCCATACAATATTTCCTTTGCCATCTAGTAAAAAAGTATGAGGAATGTTTGTAACATTCATCGCTTTTTTTAACTCTCCATTAGGGTCTAATAGAACTTCATAATCCCATGCCTGACTTTGTATATATGGCTCTACTCTGCCAAAAGAACGAGAGTTGTCAATAGAAATAGCTACAAGTCTTACGCCTGTTTCCTTTTGCCAAATGTCATATTCCTTAGCTATAGTGTTAAGCTCAGCTTTACAAGGTCTACACCAGGTAGCCCAAAAACTAATTATTGTAGGATTTCCATCTTTAGAAATTGTTGAAACATCAACTAATTTTCCCTCTAGATTTTTAAGTTTTACGAATGGCAATTTGTTTTTTTGTCCTACAATAGAAAGCGTTAAAAGAGTAATAAATATGGTAAGAATATTTTTTTTCATAATTACTATTGTGTCTTCAATTTTCAAGCCAAATATAAAAAAATGAGTGTATTTTATTACCTTTTTTTAGTAAATTGATTATAATGTAAAATTAAGATATACTTGAAGACTTCGAAACTAGAATTTTAGTACTTTAGAATACTATCTTTTTAAACTATGATTAAAAAAATATTAACTGTTATACTTTTATTAGGAACGATTAGTGTACTAGCTCAGTTGAAACTAATAGAACCTTCTCGACCAAATATTAATTTGAACAGTACAACAATAAATATATCTGGTACTCCAGCAGATGTAGATTTAGAATTTGCTTTATCTGTTATAAATGTTTCTTCTCAGTCTTACACTGTGAAATGTAGAAGAACAGAAGTTGATGTACAGACGAACACAAAAAATGCTACCTGCTGGGTGTTGTGTCCGCCAGATGCAGATGCAGAAGATTTTCCTGTGTTTGTAGTTGGACAAAATGGAGTTGAATATTCAGAGTTTATAGCTTCAGGAGATACAGTAGTTGGTTTTTCTGCAAAACATAAACCCAATAGTGAAGATGGATGCTCTTTGTATTTGTATGAGTTTTTTGATGATGCGGACCCATTAGTTACATTAGCTAGTGTCTTTGGTCGTTTTTAACATAATGTAAATACTTCTTGTACAGCTTCTCAATTAGAAAAAAAGAACTTGGCGTTTTCAATGTTTCCAAACCCTGTTCAATCTCTGTTAACAATTCAGTTAGATAAAAGTAATTTAAGTTTGTCTATTGTTGATATGTTAGGTAAAACAGTTTTGTCTAGAGATAATATGTCTAATAAAAATACTATTAACTTAAGTCAGTTGAATAATGGAGTGTATTTTGTTTCTGTAAAAGAAAATGGAGTTGTATTAAAAACTGAAAAGTTAATTGTAAAAAATTAATTTTTGTTTTAAGGTTTATATTAAGCGGTTTCTAATTTTAGAGCCGCTTTTTTTATTCTTAAGCTTAATTATTTAAGACTTTAAATCTGTTACTTTAGTAATTCTGTTATTATTTATTACTTTTGCAATCTAAAATTATATTAAAATGAAATTATCTCAATTTGAATTTGATTTACCAGAAGAATTGCTGTCAGAATATCCAGCAGAAGTTAGAGATGAGTCTAGGTTAATGGTGGTGCACAGAGATACTGGTGAAATCGAACATAAAATGTTTAAAGATGTTATTGATTATTTCGATGATGGAGATGTTTTTGTTTTAAATAATACTAAAGTTTTTCCTGCTAGAATGTATGGAAATAAAGAAAAAACTGGAGCTAGAATTGAGGTTTTTCTTTTAAGAGAGTTGAATAGAGAAAGTTTACTTTGGGATGTTCTAGTTGATCCAGCTCGTAAGATTAGAATAGGGAATAAACTTTACTTTGGAGAGAACGATGAATTAATGGCCGAGGTTATTGATAATACAACTTCTAGAGGGAGAACATTGCGTTTCTTGTTTGATGGTTCATACGAAGAGTTTCAAGCTGTAATTAAAAAATTAGGGCAAACTCCACTTCCTAAATATATAAAGCGTGAGCCAACTCCAGAAGATGAAGAACGCTACAAAACTATTTTTGCTAAAGAAGAAGGGGCAGTAGCTGCACCAACGGCTGGGCTTCACTTTAGTAAGCAGTTGATGAAGCGTTTAGAAATAAAAGGAATAGACTTTACAGAAATTACTTTGCATGTTGGTTTAGGTACATTTAGAGGTGTTGAGGTAGAAGATCTTACAAAACACAAGATGGACTCTGAACAGTTAATAATCCCTCAAGAAGCTGCAGATAGAGTAAATAGAGCAAAAAGAGAAAAGAAAAAAATTGTTGCGGTTGGAACAACATCTATGCGTGCGCTAGAGACTTCTGTTGCAGTTAATAAAGATTTGAAGCCTTTCGAAGGGTGGACAAATAAATTTATATTCCCTCCTTACGATTTTAGTATTGCAGATGCTATGATAACTAATTTTCATACACCTAAATCTACTTTAATTATGATGATTTCAGCTTATGCTGGTTATGATTTAGCAATGAAAGCTTATAAGATTGCGGTAGAAGAAAAATACCGTTTTTATTCTTATGGAGATGCTATGTTGATTGTATAATCAAATAAAAAATAATTAAATTTAAAGCCTTGTTCAGTTCTTATTGAATGAGGCTTTTTTTTACCCAAAGAATGTATGGTTATGAGCGATAAGAAAATAGATATTCGTCAGTTAACGTTAGATGAATTAAAAACATATTTTACTGAAATTGGAGAAAAACCTTTTAGAGCAAAACAAGTGTATGAATGGCTTTGGAAAAAATCATTAGTTAATTTTGACGATATGAGTAATCTTTCTTTGTCACTTAGAGAGAAGATGAAAGAGCACTTTGAAATTCGTTACTTAACAATTGCCGAATCTCAAAAAAGTAAGGATAAGACTATAAAGAGTGTTTTTAAGCTTTCAGATGGTGCAATTGTAGAAGGGGTTTTAATTCCCACTCCGAAAAGAATGACGGCTTGTATTTCTGTGCAGGTTGGATGCAGTTTAGCTTGTGATTTCTGCGCAACAGGAAAATTAAAAAGAGTACGTAATCTAAATCCAGATGAAATTTATGATCAAGTTGTGTTAATTAATAAACAAGCGATAGAAGAGTATGGGATACCGCTTTCAAATATTGTTTATATGGGAATGGGTGAGCCGTTGTTGAATTATAAAAATATGTTGCATTCTATCGAAAAGATTACACACGAAGATGGCTTAGGAATGTCTCCTAAAAGGATAACTGTTTCAACAGCAGGTATTGCTAAAATGATTGAAAAGCTAGCTGATGATAATGTGAAGTTTAATTTAGCACTTTCTTTACATGCGGCTAATGACGAAAAGCGATCGCAGGTTATGGATATTAATAATTCTAACTCCTTAGGTGAATTAGCTAAAGCTTTACGATATTTTCATGATAAAACAGGGAAACGAGTCACATTTGAGTATTGTATTTTTAAAGGTATTAATGAAGAAATTAATGATGCTAAAGAATTAGCTGAATTTTGTAAAAATGTCCCTTGTAAGGTCAATATAATAGAGTATAATGCTATTGATGGAGGTAAATACCAGCAAGCTGATTTCAAAAAAGTCGATGCTTTTGCAGCTTATTTAGAAAGCAAAAATATTATAGTAAATATTCGTAGGAGTAGGGGTAAAGATATCGATGCAGCATGCGGTCAGCTCGCAAATAAAAACGAAGTAGTAACCGAAAAACTTTACAAGTAATTAAATTTGATTTCCAAGCCTAAAATAGTCGTCTTTATAGATTGGTATGTGCCAGCTTACAAAGCAGGGGGGCCAATTCGTTCGGTTTATAACCTTATAGAGTCAATTTATGATAAGTATGATTTTTATGTCATTACTTCCAATCTGGATATTGACAATGCTATTCTTAATGGGGTAGAGTTTAATAGTTGGACAAAACAAGGGAAAGCAAATGTGCTGTACCTAACAAAGGAAAATCAAACTAAAGTTAGGTTTAATAAAGAGGTTGAGAGTGTTAAACCTTCGCATATTTATTTAAATAGTCTGTTTTCATTAAAATTTACATTGTTACCGCTTTTATTATTTCGTAAAAATTATAAAATTGTTTTGGCTCCTAGAGGTATGCTAGGTGCTGAATCATTGGCTATAAAAGCTTTGAAGAAAAAAGTTTTTTTAAGTGTCGCTAAGTTTTTTGGTCTTTATAAGAATGTACTATGGCATGTTAGTTCTAAAATAGAAGGAGGTGAGGTAAGAAAAGCCTTTGGTAGTGATGTTACAATAAAAGTGGCAAGTAACTTAACGTTAGTGCCCAATGAACTTAATTTATTAAGTAAAGAAGCAGGTAAGATTAAGTTACTTATGGTGGGAAGAGTCGTACCGATAAAAAATATTCATTTTTTTTTAGAAGAGTTAAAAGGATTAAGTCTTAATTCAGAAGTTAAAATTTCAATAGTAGGTCTTATTGAGGATGAAGATTATTATCAAAAATGTTTGTCCTTAGTTAAAGATATTCCAAACAATATTCAAGTTGTTTTTTTAGGGGCTTTACCTCCGTTTGAAGTAGCGAGTTTATATCAAAGTCATCATTTGTTGGTTAGTACAAGTTTAAACGAAAACTATGGCCACTCAATAGCAGAGGCGTTAACTCATGGACGTCCGATTTTAGTTAGTAACAATACGCCTTGGAAAAATTTAAAAAAACTTAAAATAGGAGCAAATTTAAATTTGGAAATAGGGTTGTTTGGTAAAGAATTACAGAAGTTTATCGATTTAGAATGTACTCATTTTCAAGAGCTTCAAAAGAGGGCTAAAGATTATGCATTAACCGAGTTAAAAAGTAAGAATTCTATTAAAAAATCGATTGCATTGTTTAGTCCTGATGTTGCGAAGTGATTACTATTTTGTTATGTAATTTAAACCTAACAGGTTTTTAAAACCTGCTAGGTTTAGTAGATAATGCCTTAATATAATTATTGTTTCTTACAGTAAAGCAGAGCTACGTTTCTTGGTCTTGTTTCTGTTCCTCCACTTACTGCAGAATTGAAAGCGGGTATGTCAACTGAATGGGTGTGATTTCCTGACGTAGATATAACAGCGCCAGCAACATTATTAGTGTATCTAGCGTTGTTGTCACCACCAGACCTAACATTATCAGATGGGTTTACGCCATCAACAGCACTAAACTGAAGTTGGTTTAGTGTGTGAGAATGTGAGCCTGATAAACTAGTGTTAGTTACTGGGGGATCAACTGAATGACTGTGGGATGATAATGCTTCTGTCTGTATACTACCCAAAGTCCTACCGACATCAACACCTCTTCCGTTATCTAATCCTCTTACAAATTCTCCTCTTAAATCTGGTGTTCCAGCCGTTCCGTCAGCAGCTGCCCAACCAGTTGGACAAGTAGCTAAGTCAAAAGCCATTATTGCTCCTGCTGGCACTCCTCCAAATTGCCAACTGGCTTTACCTGCAGCGTCAGAAGTTAATACTTTTCCAGTTGCTTGTGTGCCATCTTCGATCCTGACTGAACCAGCAACATGAAGTTTTTCTGAAGGGACTGGGATTCCAATACCTAAATTACCATTACTTAGAATGGTAACTTGTCTTCGTAAAGTGCCTGAGTTGTTCGTATAGAACTCTAGTTCACCATTTATATTGTCATTTGTTCTTCCCCTTAATGAAGCCATATTTAAGTTGTTAGATTGAAATGAAACTTTCATAGCGTTTGGTATCCCACCGTCATTATTTACAATAACGTTTGCAAATACTTCCGACAATCCTTTTACTTCAAGAAGAGAATTTGGAGCCGTCGTCCCAATACCAACGTTTCCATTGTTCAAAATTACCATGTCTTGATCTCCTGTGGTAATTCCTCCTGTTGTAAATGTAATTGAAGTGTCTCCGTAATTCATTCTTACCTGTCCTATTGCAGTCCCATTTAAGTTGTATCTATATGCTGCTGATTCGGCATTTGTATTATTGTTATCTAAAGAGATAAATGACCTAACGTTGGTACTATTAAATTTAGCAATGTTATTTATAGTTGATGAAACCTCTAATCTTTGAGTTGGGGAGGGTATTCCTATCCCTACATTTCCTTGAGTGAAGATGTTATCTGTAATAGCGTCTGCTTGAGTAGTTCCTCCAACTTCATACCAATCGTGGTCTTTTAAGGTGCTTAAGTCAACAGTAGTTCCATCATTTGTTAAAGATAATACGTCACCAGTAAGAGTTAAATCTTGATTATCAGTTCCAGTTCCGTCTTGTAGAGGTGCTAAATCAACGGTGGTAGAAGTTCCATCTTCAATGTCTATTTGCAAAGAAGTTCCAGTAAGCGTTGCGCCAGTAAGGTTTTGGTTGTCACTTCCTGTTCCGTTTCCGACTAATACCCATTGGGTTCCATCCCAATAGTAAAATACAAGTAAGTCTTTATCGTAAACTAGCATTCCGTTTTCTGGTAGCCCCATTGCGGTGCCTAATGTAGTTCTGGCAGTTGTAGTAAGTCGAGGAATTAAAACCCCTTTATCTTCACTTGCTACATCTAACATCGCGTTAGCATTTGGGTTTGCACCAGTATTGTTAACACCTACACCGCCTTGGGCACTAATAGACGATATACTCGCTGTAAATATTGAAGTAAATAAAATAATTTTTTTCATTGAGAATAATTTTCATCTAATTTATAATAAATTCTTCAATAATTATAGAATTGGGTTTTAAGTTTGTTTCATGGAGTTGTTTTGGAGTAAGCACGTAAAAAAATATATCAGTAAGAGTGGTCGCCTTTTTCTTTAGATAATGCTTATAGCATGTTATGTTATGAAGTAATTGAAAAGAAAGTCAAAAAGCGGTAAAAGTGTTATGCATGCATAACTTTTTGTTAATTTGTTATGCATGCATAATAAATTTATTTATCTTAGTAGAGTTGTAAAGTAGAGAAAAGTAATGAAACCTGAAGAGACAATAGATTTTCACATACGCTGGGCGTGGTTTAATATATCTAGGATGTATAATTTAGAAGCTGCTAAATATGGAGGGTCTATGGCAATAGGGTATACGTTACTAAATATAGATACCTATGAGGGTACACCATCTACAAAGCTAGCTCCTAAAATGGGGATGGAATCTAGAAGTCTTACTAGAATGATTAAGTCTCTGGAAGAAAGAGGTGCAATATATAAGGAAGCAGATAAGAATGATAAAAGAATGGTACGACTTTATCTTACAGATTTAGGAAAAGAAATGCGGCAGCAAGCTATTTTGTCTGTTAAGAATTTTAACGAAAAAATACAACAAGAAATTACAAAAGAAGAGTTAGAAAGTACGTTTAAAGTGCTTTCTAAAGTAAGTGAAAT
>CALDTD010000238.1 GCA_937924345.1 uncultured Flavobacteriales bacterium
TACTTGTAAAACGGTACCGACTTCTTCTAATTCTGCTTCTGTCTTTAATCCTGAAAGTTGTTCTTTCAAAATTGCTGAAACTTCTGCTGGGTTAATTCCTGCCATTTGTATCCCTTTTTTAATCGTTTAATTAATTTCTAATTTAATTTAATGCTTGCTTAAGATTACTTAATTCACTTAATATGCTAGCATCTATTTGTTTATCTCCAACTCGAACAATAAAACCTCCAATAATAGAAGGATCTATTTTTTCTACCATTTCTATAGTAGCATCTGTTTTTAATAAATCAATAATATTCTTTTTTTGATTGTCGTCTAACTTTACAGCAGAGGTAACTTCTGCTACGATAATGTTCCTTTCTTCTTTGTAAAGATTTACAAATGAGTAAGCAATATCTTCTAATAAAGCTGCTCTATTTCTATCTGTAACTAAAGTTAGAAACTTCTTTGTGTGATCGCTAATTTTAGCACCAAATACAGCGTTTAAAACATCATTTTTTTTTGATGACTTCACAACTGGACTATTCAACAATATAGACAAGTCTTTGCTCTCACTAATTGTTGTACCAATTAAGTGCATATCATTATAAACAGCATCTAATTGATTCTGATCTACAGCAATCTCTAACAAAGATTGAGCATATCTATTTCCTGCTAATGATTGAACCATAATTAGTTTAAGTTTACGTCGTTCACTAAATTATCTACTAAAGCTTTATGCTTATCGTCTGTTGATAATTCTCCTTTTAATAACTTCTCTGCAATTGCAATAGATAGTGTTGCTACTTGAGATTTAATTTCTCCTTGTGCAGCTGCTTTTTCTTGAGAAATAGTTTCTCTTGCAGTTGCTAAGATTGAGTCCGCTTCAGATCCAGCTTTAGTTTTAGCTTCAGCAATGATTTGAATCTTCATCTCTCTTGCTTCTTTCATTAGCGCATCTCTTTCTGCTAAAGCAACTTTTCTAAGTTCGTCGTTTTTGGCATTTAACTCTGCCATTTCTTCTTTAGCCTTTTCAGCAGCAGCTAAAGCACCTTCAATTTTTGTTTCTCTTTCGTTGATGGCTCCTAAAATTGGTTTCCATGCAAACTTTTTTAATAAAAACATTAAAATCACGAAAGTGATTAACATCCAAACTGTTAATCCAAAACCTGGTGTAACTAATCCTAACATATACTTTTATTTATTCTTTTTCCCTCTATTAAAACATAAGTAAAATCAAACAATTAGCCAACCGCTAATTGTTTGATTTAGGTTCTTGAATCTTAAGCCCAGAATGTAGACGCAATCGCGAATAATCCAGCACCCTCGATAAGAGCCGCAGCAACAATCATTGCTGTTTGAATTTTATCAGCAGCTTCTGGTTGTCTAGCAATACCTTCCATTGCTGAACCACCTATTCTACCAATTCCAAGACCTACACCTAATACGGCAAGACCTGCTCCTAAAACTCCAATTCCACTCATAATTTATGTTTTGTTTTGGTTAATAATTACTTGTTAATGATGTGCTTCTGCTGTAGACGTCCCTATAAACAGAGCGGCTAACATGGTGAACACAAATGCTTGTAAAAAAGCGACCAATAATTCTAATACTGAAATAAACAAAGCTAAAGGGACTGCCATAAGCGAACCTCCAATACTTTGAAATATAAATATAATCCCTATTAAACTCAACACTACAATATGCCCTGCTGTAATGTTGGCAAACAAACGAATCATTAAGGCAAATGGTTTAGCAATTACTCCAACCAATTCAATAGGAGCTAGTAATATTTTTACTGGAACAGGTACTCCTGGCATCCACAACATGTGCCCCCAATATCCTTTATTACCATTTAAATTAATAACTAACATTGTAATTAAAGCTAACACAAACGTTACTGAAATATTCCCTGTTAAATTTGCTCCAAATGGAGGAAATGGAATTAGCCCCATCATGTTTGAAAACCAAATAAAGAAAAAGATACTCAACAAAAATGGCATAAACTTATCCATTTGTTTTTGGTTAAAATTCGGCTTTGCAATATCATCTCTTACAAATAAAACAATTGGCTCTAAAAATTTAGCTACTCCACTTGGAACCAAGCCTTTCTTATAACTCTTAGCCATTTTTGGAAAAACAATCATTAAAATAATAAACACTAAAATAAGTGTTGCTACATTCTTCGTAATAGAAAGATCAAAAAACACTGCATCAGTACTTAAGTTTCCTTTTACCACATCAAACATATCTGCTTTTTTCTTTCCTGCAACAGACACAACTTGCCCATCGTGTGTCATTTTATATCCCTCATGCGTATGGCCATGCGCCACTTTGCTAGACATAAAAAACTTTAACCCTTCGTTATCGTAAATAATAACAGGCAATGGAATACTTATGTGATTAGGATGAGCAGTATTTTCATCTGTTGTAATTACGTGCCATTCGTTCGCATCTTTGATGTGATCCATTATGGTTACAACTGGATTATATTCCTTAGCAACACCCTCTTTATGTGTTCCATGACCCTCTCCCTCGTGGTGATTAGCATAAAAATTGACAGACATCAACAATGAAAGCCCAGCTAATACAATAGTTTTAATACGATTCGTTTGTTTCATTTTGCTTTTTAAAAATGACACTTGTTTAACAAATTTTGTGCAAAGGTAGATATACTTTTTTATCCTACAACATTTAATCTTATTAATTTTTTATCAAGTAATTCAATTTACAGCCTCATGACATACTTTTCATTACAAAACGTGCAGTTTGTCTTGATTTTTGTTCAACTAAAATGAGTTTTGACTCGGTGAGCTTATTGACAACATCTTGGGTGAAATGTCTAATCGTAAGCAACTCTAATTCTTCATTGTATTTTATTTT
>CALDTD010000239.1 GCA_937924345.1 uncultured Flavobacteriales bacterium
TACTTGTATGCCCTTTAGAACTAAAGTAAAATGTTTTTCCATCAGAATGTAAAAAACCATAAGCATCGTCAAAAGGAGTATTTATTGTTTCTGGTAGTTTTTCAGGATTCTCAAAATCACCCGAAGCTCCTCTTCTTACCATGTATAAGTCTAAACCTTTAGAGGCATCTTTTCCATAACTAGAAAAGAATAAAATATCTTGGTTTAATGGAGGAAAATAAACAACTGACTTGTACCCAACTTTTTTATCATATTTAGATTGAAATTCTGCAGAGACTAAAATTTTCCCTCCTATTTCTTTTAAATCGTAAGAATATTGAAAACGTTCGAAGCTAGATTCTGTCTTTTCATATACTACTAATTCAGTTAGGTTCTTTAACAAGGACTTACCATTCTTACACATTTGTATATGTAAGTCAACTTTTAAATCTTCTTTATAATTCTCCTCACCTTCCGATTTAAACTTATTATAATTTAATAAAGCAGCTTTAAAATTATAATTTAAATGGTAGGCTTTACCCAAGAAAAAATATACACGAGTATCCTCTAGCTTTTTAGCTGCAGCAAACCTAAGATACCTTAGACTTGCCTCTTTATCTTCATCGGTGTACATTAAACATACACCATATTTAAAATTATACTCAGGACTAGTTTGGTTTAGACTTAAGAAATGTAATATATGTGGAGAGGCTTCAACATAGTTACCTTTATCGAATAATTTATTTGCGTGTTTTTTTCGGTCTTCTTCATTTTTAAACTCCTGCCCATAAGAGACAGTAGTCATTAAGAAAACTAAAATTAAAACGCTATATTTTTTTATACTATTCAATTGTATTAATACTTTATACCCTTTTTAAACCTAAAAGTTCATTTTTTCTTAAAATTAAATGGCATTTTCCCTTCTTGATTATTTAATAATCGAGTAATATTTGCTCTATGTCTAATTACCACTAATAATGCCAAAGCAATAGAAAAATAGATTAACGAAGATGAAGTTACCTCTAAAACAAATATCGTTACCAATGGAAATGCTGTAGCTGCAATTATTGCTCCTAGAGATACGTATTGTGAAATTAAATAAACAATTAAAAAAATACCAAAACAAATTCCAGCTGCTGGAAGGTTAATTGCCAAAACTATACCCAATAAAGTCGCTACTCCTTTCCCTCCCTTAAAGCGTTCATATATAGGGAAAACATGCCCTAAAACTGCTGCTATTCCTATAGCGATTTGCAAATTAATATATGAATCAGAACCTATTTGATATTCTGCATATCTTACTAAAAAAAATACTGCAGCCCATCCTTTAAAAACATCAAAAAACAAAACAGGAAACCCTGCTCTTTTACCAATTGTTCGAAAAGTATTTGTTGCTCCTGCATTTCTACTTCCAAAATCTCTAACATCAATACCAAAAAACCACTTACCAACCCAAATTGATGAAGGAACAGAACCAATTAAGTAAGCAATTAAAATTGCTGAAATATTATATATTGAAAAAATAGTATTCATAAATAAAACTATCATCAATAAATTCATAATTTAAAATGATAGTAAACCTTGCCAAATATACAATTTTAGATTTTACCGAGGTAGATATGAAATAGTAATGTCCTTAATAATCACTTAAAAACTCACCCCCATTACACATACATCATCTATTTGCTCTTTATCACCCTTCCAATCTTCAAACTTTTTATCTAAAATTGTTCTACGATCCTTTACTGGTTTAGTGTCTGCAATTCGAATAGTATTTCTAAGTCTTGAATAATAATACTTCTTCCCTTTTTCTCCTCCTTTCTGATCTGGGAATCCATCTGTACTCATATAAATAGAATCTCCTTTTTCCATTTTTAAGATATGACTTGTAACATTAAAGTTAGGCGAAATCCCTAAAAATAAATTATCTCCTTTAATTTCTTTCAATTCATTATCCTTATTTACAATATATAAAGGATTATGTAATCCAGAATATTCTAATTCTCCTGTTTTGTGATTATAAGCACACATTGCAATATCTAAACCATGCTTAACTTGGTCTTCTTCTGTAGAAGATAAGCGCTCTTTTAGTTTTATATGCAATCGTTCCAAAACCTTAGCAGTTGAATCGATATCCTTTTCTAAAATTATCGCATTAATTAAATTTAAACTAATAAGTGTCATAAATGCACCTGGCACTCCATGTCCAGTACAATCTGCTACAGAAAAAAATGTTTTATCTCCTTTTCTATGCGCCCAATAAAAATCTCCACTTACTACATCTTTAGGTCTAAAATATATAAAGGCCGAAGGAAGCAAAGCATTAATTTCTTCGATTGTTGGAAAAATTCGTTGTTGAATATTTTTTGAATATTCAATACTTTCCAGCATTTGATTTCTATTCTTTTCAATAATACCTTTTTGAGCTTCAATCAATGTCTGCTGAGCTCTTGCAACTTTTAACCTCTTCAAAATAATAACTGTGAAAAAACTAATTAAAATTAATCCTAATGCAATTGAATAGGTTATTATTTTTTGATTTTTTGATTTTTCTTTAGCAATTGCTTTCTCTTGTTCTAACTTTGCGTCTTCTATCGCTTTTTGCTTTGCACGCATAGCTTGCTCTTTTGCTTTTTGTGCTTCAAATTCAAATTTAGCTTCTTGTTTACCAACTTCCCTCTGCTTATCTTGGTCAAAGAGCGTATCTCTTAACGCTACAAATTCTTCATAAAACTTTAGTGCTTTTTTATCTTCTCCAATCTTTTTATAAACCTTATAAAGTTGTTCTGCCACTTTTTTACGATCAAAAACCCCATTTCCTTCTTCATATGATAAATTATAACATTTTAAAAATTCTTTTTCAGACTCTTTTATTTTTCCTTGATAATAAAGTAAATCACCATATCCATAATAAATATAGAAAAGGTTTTTATCATGCTCTTTAGCTATTGAGTGAGACTTATCAATATAATATCTAGCAGAATCAATCATTGCTTTTTTTATATCCTTAACCTTATTAAATAAAGGATTAACAACTCTTATACTATCAGGGTAATTTTTATAATAGTAAATATAAACATCAGCTATGTTTCCGTAAACAACCCCCAAATTTGCTCTACGAGGTTGTTTCAATTTATTTAAGTAAACATCAACTGCTTTATTTGAGTACTTATATGAAACATCGTGCCTTACCAACATTAAATTATAATATCCCTCTCCAAAGTAGCCAGACCCCATTGCTTCATAATTGCTATCTCTTTCAGCAAGCTCAATAAATTTTAAATTATACTTAGATGCATTTAATTCATCGTTTAAATTAGAATATGTTGAAGCTATACTCTTGTAAGACCACATCTCTTTACCCATTAACTCATAATAATGAGCCGCCTTAAAGTAATACTTTAAAGCTTCAGAATACTTTTGCTTCGTTGACTTATTATTACCCAAATCGCTATATAAAACAGCAATATCGTTGGTATCTTTTGGTGACAAAGTGTTGATATAATTTAAAATCAATTGATCTGACTTCTCTACACTATCTAGTTGATTTAATGTGTATGCTATAAACCTTTTTGCATAGGTTATATTTTTAGATTCATTAGTTTTCTGAGCAAAAGCATCCATTTTATAAGATTCTACCAAGGCCTGATCTAAATTCTGTTCACTCCAAAAAAATCGAACAATATCAGACTGAACCTTAAACTTAATTGAATCTGTTTTAGCATTTCTTAACTCTATATTTAAAGAGTCTAGCTGAGATTTTTGTCCCCAACCTACAGCCAAAATAACGGTAAATAAAAATGACAATAAAAGTTTCATACTTTAAAATTAATTAATATTATTTCAATTAAGTTTAAATGCGAATAAAAAAATTAAAAAAAACATTGTCTATTCTAAAATAATATATATTTTTGCAACGCAATTGAGGGCCAGTAGCTCAGCTGGATAGAGCACCTCCCTTCTAAGGAGGCGGTCAAAGGTTCGAATCCTTTCTGGCTCACTTGTTAAAACCGTAACCAACTTTAATGTTTGTTACGGTTTTTTTGTTAGTATCTTAGATGTTTTAAATAGAATTATTTTTTTAATTAACTATTTGTCCCGTCCTAAAATAAGTTGACACAAAATTGACTTATTTATGAAAAGAGATGCAAATCAAGGAAAACGACGTAGTCAACGCGACTACAGTATGGCTTTTAAACTGGCGGTAGTATCTGAAGTAGAAAAAGGCCGGCTAACTTATAAACAGGCCCAAGCTAAGTATGGTATTCAAGGTCGAAGCACAGTTTTGGTTTGGTTAAGAAAACATGGCTCGCAAGATTGGTACAAACCTAAACAACAGCTTATCTTTCGAAAATGAAAGAAACACCTGCTCAAAAAATTAAACGTTTAGAACGAGAACTAGCTAATGAGAAGTTAAAGAATGAGATTCTTAGCGGTATGGTCGACTATGCAGATGAACACTTAGGAACTTCTTTAAGAAAAAAGCAATATACCCAATCATTAGAAGGATGCAGCAAGAAAAAAGATTAAGCCTAGCACTTTGTTGTAGAATTTTTGGGTTAAGTAGACAAGCGCTTTATCAATCAGAACAACGTAGTATAGCTAGGCGAAATGAACTACAATTAGTTAAGTCTAAAGTTCAACAAGTTAGAACAATTATGCCTAGAATAGGGACAAGAAAACTTCATTATCTACTTTCTAAAGAGCTTGAAGAATTGGGAATAAAAATGGGAAGAGATGGCTTGTTTCGTTTTTTAAAAGAAGAAAATATGTTGATAAAAAGGAGAAAAAACTATACAAAAACAACTCACTCAAATCATTGGCTTAGAAAACACCCCAACCTTTTGGAAGGACTAACTATTAGTAAACCTAATGAGGTTTTTGTTAGCGATATAACCTATATCAAAAGCAGAGAAAAGACACATTATTTATCATTAGTTACTGATGCATATAGTAGGAAAATAGTTGGCCATCATTTAAGCGACGATATGTCTTCTAAAAATGTTGTAAAAGCACTTAAAAAAGCCATTAAAAACAGTGGAAATATCCATAAAACTATTCATCACTCAGATAGAGGAGTGCAATATTGTTCCAGTATATATCAAGATATATTAAAAAACAATAAAATGATTTGTTCTATGACTGATGGTTATGATTGTTACCAAAATGCTTTAGCAGAGAGAATTAATGGAATACTAAAAGAAGAATTTTTATTTAATAAATGTAATAATGGATGTGAATTAGAAAAACTAATTGAAGAGTCTATTCAAATTTATAATACAAAAAGACCTCATTTGAGTTTGAAAATGAAAACACCAGAGTATATTTACAAAAAAA
>CALDTD010000240.1 GCA_937924345.1 uncultured Flavobacteriales bacterium
AACCTTGTTTTTCAATCGGAAGTTCTGTAGCATCGTCTACATACAGAGATACTAAAATATATTTATCGTTAATTAAGTTAAATATTTGTTCTTGACTCCAAACATTGTCTTCCATACGTCTACAATTCGTGCAAGCCTTACCAGTAAAGTCAACCAAGATTGGTTTACCACTCTCCTCAGATGCTTTTTGGGCAGTCTCTAAATCATGATAACAGATTAAACCATTTGGGCAGTCTAAAGGATACACCCAACTGTAATTTACTGGTGGTGCTACTCCACTTAATAGATTTAACGATTGATAAGTGTGTGTATTTTCATTGTATCTAAATCCAAAAAGCAAATAAACCGTTAAACCTAAAAAAAGACCTGCTAACGCTAATCTAGATTTTGTCATTGTTATTTTTGGACTATCGTGAGGGAATTTAATTTTACCTAACAAGTATATAGCAATCGCTATGGCACAAATAATCCAAATAATTAAGAAAGCTTCGTATTTTAAGATTCCCCAACCTTCTTGTAAATCAACAATGGAAAGAAATTTAAATGCTAGAGCAATTTCTACAAATCCTAACACCACTTTTACAGAGTTTAACCATCCACCAGACTGCGGTAAACTTTTAAGAATCGATGGGAAGGCAGCAAATAATGTAAATGGTAATCCTATTCCTATTCCAAACCCTAGCATTGCAACTGTAATTGGAACTGGGCCATCTTTTATAGAACCTGCCAATACAGAACCCAATAATGGACCTGTACAAGAAAATGAAACTAGTGCTAAAACAACTGCCATAAAAACAATACCAAAAAAGCCTCCCATATCGGCTGCTTTATCTGCTTTGTTAGACCAACTACTTGGTAATCCTATTTCGAAATACCCAAAAAAAGAAATCGCAAAAATGATGAAGATTACAAAAAATACCATGTTTAAAATAGAACTAGCTGCAATGGCATTTAAAATCTCTGCATCTAAATTCCAAACATAAAATGGAACACTAATAGAAACATAAACCAAAACAATAGAAATACCATATAACAAAGCTTTTGCCATTCCTTTACCCCTTTCAGAACCCCCTTTCGTAAAATAACTTACAGTAAGCGGAATCATTGGAAATACACAAGGCGTGATTAGAGAAACTAACCCTCCACCAAGGCCTAAAATAAAAATCCACCAATAGCTTTTGTCCTCTTCTTCTTTATCACCACATTCATTATTTACTGGGTTTTGTAAATCTACTTTATTTAAAATAGGAACGGCTGATAAAGCTGCTTCACTCGTTTCAAAACTTACTCTTTCTGCTTTAGCATTTGCAGCTAACAAATCAATCTTAAACGGATAAATTTCTGGAGGCATACATTCTGATTCATTACAAACCATAAACTCTATTTCCCCTTCTAAAACAGCTTTATCGATATTGTTAATCTCTACTTGCTGTTCGAAACGAGCTTTATTGTTAAAGTAAGCTATTTCAAACCCCCAAACCTCATCAAAATGAGTTACTGCTCCTACCTCTTTTGCTTTTCCAGTTAATGTTATATTTTCATTTTCTGTATAATAAAACCCTGTAGGAATTGGCCCTTCATTTTCTCCTAAAAACTGAGAATATAAGTGCCAACCTTCTTCTATTTGAGCTTCAAAAATTAAATTTACTTTATGGGATTCAATCTTCTCTGAGGTTATTTTCCAATGAACAGGAGACTGCCCCAATAATATTAGTTGAATTAAACTAAATAATAGTACCAAAAATAAATTCTTCATGCTTTACTGTATTGAACTCAACTAACAAAAATAGTTTTTTTGTTTTAACTGTTTCATAGCATTTGTCTATTATAAATCAAATCCTTAGTCTGATTGTGCATATTTAACAAAAATGATTATTTATAGTACTAGTAAAAATTTACTTTTAATAAAAAACTATAAAATCTTAATTTCTACTCTTCTATTTATCTGGTTTTTTTCCTCAGAACATTGATCCCATTCAATGCAACCATTAAGTATTTTACTTTCGCCGTAACCTTTACTTATTATTCGGTCTCTTTCTATTCCATGTCTAACCAAATAGTCGGTACATCTAGCTGCTCTTTTTTCGGATAAGTCTTGATTAAAATCATTTTTTCCAACCGCGTCTGTATGTGCACTTAACTCTACTTTAATAGTTATATTTTCGTTCATAAACATTACAATATTGTCTAGTATTGGATACGATTCTTTTTTTGGACGAGAGTGTGAAAAGTCAAAATAAATATTATTGACCTGAATTACATTTCCTTTATTTTTTGATGGATTTAAAAACACATTTAGCAATGCTAATTCCCGAGCTTTTCTATCTTTATTATAATCGACACTTGGTAATTCAAAAAACTCTGTATCAAATCCAATCTTAGTAAATGAAACTTTGTATGTTTCAAGGTCTATTAAATCTCCAAGATTCCATACCCCATCTTCGTTTGATTTAAAAGTGTTTACTTCTACCCAGTCATTATTGTCTTTTTTCAACACTATAATATCTACACCTGGTAAAGGGTTTCCTGTTAGTTTATTTAAAACTTTTAGTAAAGGTAATTTACTGCTTTGCTTAAGTTTAACTTCACTAATCTCTTCAAGTTGTTTGTTTCGTTTTCCATAGTTTCCTCCGGTATAACCGTCTAGTGTAAATGTTTGCGGTTCAAAATCTAAATCTTGGTGTTCAAATGTTAGTTCATTTAATACTAATGGGTCTATGTCAAAATCCCATTCTCCATTCTGACCAGTATAAGTGTACTTATTTAATAAGCTATCGCTTTTATTCTTTAAAGAAACTTTTATCCCACTAACTGGTTTGCCAGTTATAGAATCGACTACAAAACCAGATATTTTATTCGATTTTTTCTTTAATCCAACATTTTTAATCTTTTCTTTTAATGTTTCTCTAGCATCACCATTTGCAGCTGGAATAATGTATTCTAACTGTTCAAAACCTTCTTGTTGAAAGTTTATTTTATATTCTTTATTGTTTTCTAAATTGATACTATATTCTCCTTTGTCATTTGTTTCAATTTCTTTTTGTAGTAACCATTTTCCTGTTGCATCCTTTTTGTATATTTTTACTAAAACTTCTGCTAAAAGTTCACCAGAATTTTGATTACTTACAACTCCATTGATTCTTTCTGAAGTTATATAACCATTAAAGTAATACACCATATCGTAACCTAAATTTGAAGTCGATTTTCTATTTGTAGAGAAGTACCCACTTGTAGAATCAAGGATAAAAGAAAAATCATCTCTTGAGCTATTTATTGGTTTACCGATATTTAAAGGTTGAGTATATCGATTGTTTATGTAATTACTAACAAAAATATCGTAGCCTCCAATACCTAAATGCCCTTTTGATGAAAAATAAAGTTTATCTTTTTTATTGTAAGGGTATATTTCGTCTTCGAAAGTATTTATAGTAGCTCCTAAATTTTTAGGTGATGACCAAGTTGATTCATCTATTTTATTTACCTTCCATAAATCGTAGCCTCCAAAACCTCCTTCTTTATCTGATGAAAAATAAAGTGTGGAACCATCTTCACTTAAATTTGGAAATGTACAATTATAATTATTACCATTAAAACCTAACTCTACTGGTTCTGTCCATTTATTGTCTATAAGTTGAGCACTATATATTTTTAAAATATTTCTTCCATCTTCAGAAATAGCTATTTCTTTAATCTTTTTTGGTTTGTATCTTTTTAAATCTGCCGAATTACTTGAAAATAATATCTTAGTTCCATTATCGTAAATAAAAGGTGTTCCTTCATAATAGGGTCCATTAAACTTTTTACTTAACTCATTTGGACTTTCAAAAGATGTTGAAGTTATTGAATCAACAGTAGCTAAGTCGTAATAAGTTGTCTTATCATCGTATTTTTTGTTTTCTGGAACAGATATAAGTAATCCTTTTGAATTAAATGATATTCCCAAATTTCGATTTCCTGTATTTATATTTGTTTGATCAATTTTTCCTACAAATTCGTCCTCTTTATAGTTGATGCAATAATCTATTAGCTTATTAAAATAAATACTGTCAGATTTTGCATCTTGCCTTTTTGTATAATCATTAAAAATTAATCTTGCCTCTTCATATTTTTGTTCACTTCTTAATACTTGTGCATAATTATATAAATTTTCACTAGAGTTTCTTTCCTTATATTCTGTTAATATTTTATAATATTCAATTGCTTTTTCATAATCAAACAACCTATGGGATGTTCTTGCTATTTGCTGTAAAATATAAAATCGATCTACAACAAAATTTTCTTCTAGAGCCAATTCGTAATAATCTATTGCCTCTCTATATTTTCTTAATTCAAACTGTTCATCTGCAATATCTAAATATTTTCTTTGTCCAATTACAGAAGAAGATATTAGAGTAAAAATTGATAATACAACTACTATATATACTTTTCTCATTTCTTAATTTCTACCTTCAAATAATTTATTAAAATCTAGGCGCTTCAATTATAATAGGCTTGGATGCATTTTTTATCTCAAAAACCAACATAAGTTCATGGCTACCATTTGAGTATGTTCCTAACTTACTGAATGTAAAGTCGTATGCATAGGTTAACTTAAATAAATTATTAATCCTAAATTGAAGCAGTGCAGCTATTTCCTTTGAAGTTCGATAAGAAAATCCTATTGCAAACTTATTTTTAAATTCTGTTAATACATTTAAGTCTGATTGTATAGGTGCCCCCGAAACTTGTTTTATTAATGTAGAAACATTTAATGCTGTATTTTGAGTTAACTCAAATTTATATCCCGAATGTAAATAAAAGTGCATTTGTGAAAAATCAAATGTGGTCTTCCCTGAAAAACCTCCTGTGTTAATTACATCATTATGTAAAATATTAGGAATAGCAAAACCTAAATAAAATCTTCGACTGTTAAAGTATGTTCCAAATTTAAAATTTGGCATTAGCAATGTTGGAGAATCACCTTGAAAAGAAGGATCTTCTACTCCAATTGTTTCGACCTTTGAATAACTATTTTGAAACATTCTTAAGGTTCCAGATAATCCAAAACTTAATTTAGTTTTTA